>CAZAFZ010000128.1:0-3304 GCA_964484745.1 uncultured Gammaproteobacteria bacterium
TCGGTGGCGGATCCGCCAGCCGGCGGAGGTAGAACCCGCATACGCGGGGCAAGCGCGCCTTTTATTTAATTATTTGCCGATGTGGTGAAACTGGTAGACACGCACGACTCAAAATCGTGTGGAAGCGATTCCATGTGGGTTCGACTCCCACCATCGGCACATTACGCCATTAGCCATGCACGCTTGTCCCGTCGAATGACGGAACTTTTACCCCACCGGATAGCTGGGGCAAAATCGTGTGGAAGTAATTCCATGAGAGTTCGATTCTCTCCCGGGGCACAATTGCATATATTTGTGGGTTTTTACCCGTTGAATAACGGGACGATTCCCACAATACCCAAAAACTAAATCCAAAAAGGGTTTTACCCCGTTAAATAACAGACCTCTGACTGAACAGTTAGAGATTCTATCCATGGCACAGGAAAGGATCACTATGGCAATCCACGCATCTCCATCAGATGAATATTTGGACTTAGTCGATAATAACGACTTTGTTGTCGGCAGAAAAAAACGGTCGGAAATATACTCGGAAAAACTATCAAATTTCCGCGTGGTAAATGCTTTTGTAGTAAATTCAAAAGGAGAGCTTTGGATCCCCCGCCGGACAGCCGACAAACGGATATTCCCATTATGCCTTGACATGAGCATAGGCGGCCATGTTGAAAGCGGAGAAAATTATCAAAATGCGTTGATTCGCGAAACCCGGGAAGAGCTAAATTTGGACATCGGGAAAGCCCGTGTTCGATTGCTTGGACATCTGACTCCGCAAAAAAACGGCGTTTCCGCGTTTATGAAAGTGTATGAAATAATGATGGATGAAACGCCGGATTATAACAAAGCCGATTTTGTGGAATACTTGTGGTTGACGCCAAAAGCATTGATGGAAAAAATCGCCAATGGCGATAAGGCAAAAAGTGATTTGCCTAAGCTGGCAAAAATATTCTATTCATGCGGTTGACCATGCTTAATGCACATTATATTGCCCTTAGATTATTTCAAAAAAACAAATCCGAACCATCTTCATTGTAAGTTCTGATTTTTTATTTGAATTCATCCAGGACGACGACCTTGACGGTGATTTTGCCGTCACGAATAATCCGCAAGCCGATCCGGTCGCCTGCTTTATACCTTTGGACCAGCGAACGCAGGGTCAAATTTTTACCGAGTTTAATGCCGTTGACTTCCAGGATGATGTCTCCCGGCAAGAGTCCTGCTTTTTGCGCCGGTGATCCGCTGACGATCGCCGGTTCGCCGGAATCTCCCGAATCTATCCAGGCGCCTTCATTGACCGGCAAACCTTTATCGCGCGCCAACTCCGTGGTCAGCATAATATAACGTATCCCAATCCGCGGCCTGATGATCCTGCCATTTTCCTTTACGGTCCTGATTGCCATCCTGGCGTCATTGATCGGGATGGCGAATCCGATCGACTGGCTCGTATCGGCTAAAGCGGTGTTAATTCCTATTACTTTCCCGTTCAGGTCGATCAAGGGCCCGCCGGAATTGCCGAGATTGATGCCGGCGTCGGTCTGGATCACATTGTCCAGCGCTTCGCTGTTGCCCGATAGATCGCTGGCTACGATGCTCCTGCCCAATCCGCTGACTATCCCTTTGGTAACCGAATTCTGCAGCTCGCCGAGAGCATTGCCGATCGCCATAACGGACATGCCTTGTTCGAGCTTATCGCTGTCGCCGAGTTCGACGCAAGGAAGATTCTTGTCGAATATCTTAAGTACGGCCAAGTCATTTACGGGATCCCTGCCGATCAGCTGGGCGTAATATTCTTTGCCGCTGTTTAAAATAATCCTGTATTCGGCCGCTTTGTCGTCGGCTGAGTTAATGACATGTTTATTGGTCAAAATCAATCCGTCCGGCGAGATCAAAAAGCCGGTTCCCGAGCCCTTTTTAACGCTTTGGCGGGAGGTTGTGCGTTCGCCGCTCACGACATTGATCGAAACAATGTCTTCTTTGGCGTAAATTATGATGCTCACGACAGCCGGTTTTATTTTCTTGATCGCCGATATGGAAGCACTTTGCTCATCCAGGCTGTAATTCTGAGCCGTTATCGGCGGGACCGAGCCGCTTTGGATAAATAAAAATCCGGCGATCAAAATGCCGGCAGCAGCCGCTATAGATAAGAATTTGAAGTAAATGCCATTATTGTTCATTTTTTTTAAATAAATTACCTTGCTTCGCTTCGTTTTCATCTTTTTTTTGAATATTTCTTTTAATCGCGCTCACTGCCCGCCTGGTAATTCCGGATAAATTGCCCATCGCTTCGTTATACATATCGACCATGTCGTAAAAATCAAATTCTGAATGGTAGTTGATCCCCATTTGCCTGAGCTGGGTGCGCAGGGCTTCAATTCCGAGCTGGTGATCGACCGAAAAATCTTTCAGGTTGATTTTTTTTCTGTCGGCAAATGGCTGGCTTTCAATGATGGTCTGCATTGCCTTAACAATCAATTTTCTCTGGTCTTCTCCGGAAAGCTCCAATTCCGACCCGGGCAAATTTTCCTGCGGAGGCTTTTCATGCATATGGTTATCTTAGATATTTAATTCGCCAAGCAGCTCTTTCTGCTTCCTGTTGAGATGCCTGGGTATGTCAACGATTATTTTGACAAGGTGGTCTCCGCGGCCATAAGAATTTAACCGGGGGACTCCCTTGCCCTTAAGGATAAATTCGCTGCCTGACTGGGTGCCTTCGGGAATTTTCAAACTGACCGGTCCGTCCACGGTATCGACATCGATCTTGGAGCCCAATGCCGCTTGGAAGATTTTTATATGCGCTTCGCTCTGGATATTAAAATCCTTCCTCTTGAATTTACCGTGTTCGCGGACTTTGATTTTTAGGTATAGGTCGCCGGCAGGACCGCCCTTGGCGCCGGCTTCGCCCATGCCGGCAAACCTGATCGTTTCGTTGTCATTGATGCCGGCCGGCACTTTAACGTTGATCTTCGCGATTTCCTGCACGATGCCGTGTCCGTGGCACTTGGAGCATTTTCGGGCATACTTCTTGCCTTCCCCCTGGCAATCATTACAGGCCATATTAACCTGCATATTGCCGAAAACGGTCCTCTGCACGCTTAAAATGTGGCCTTTGCCGCCGCAGGTCTTGCAGGTTTCAACCGGACTGCCCGGCTCGGCTCCGCTGCCTTTGCATTTATCACAATTTACGGTCTTTTTCAAGCTGATTTCCTTTTCCGCGCCGAATACAGCTTCGTTGAATTCAATGGTTAAAATCGCCTGGATGTCATGGCCTTTCCTTGCACGATTTCTGGAAGCGCCCGCTGAGCCGAAGCCG
>CAZAFZ010000129.1:0-3290 GCA_964484745.1 uncultured Gammaproteobacteria bacterium
CGTATTATCTGACATCTGAAAATGGAATTGGAAAGGTCCTGACCGGAGACAACGAAAAGCAGATCCGCGGTTTTGTGCGCGGCTATAATGGCATTTATTCCCTTGACCTGTCGCACAGCCCGACCGAAGCGACGAGCACGATAGGTTTCAGGTGCGCGGAATAAATGCATTATCTTTTCTAAGGCGGCGACTCGTTGCAAGAGAAAAAAAATGAAAAGCAGTCCCGGAATCGAAGACGAAGTAAAAAAATTTCAGAAAGAAGCTGACAGCCGCGCTTGCTATTGATTTCAATAGTCGATAAATCCAAAGCAAACAGCATGTAAGGTTGAATAAAAATAGCATGACACAGGAAATTGAGCGCTAATGGGAAAATAAGAATTAGATACTATAGATTTTCAATGGCATTATTCCCTAAAATAAATAAAATTCTCAACAAAGCGCAATCATCAAAAAAAACAAAGCAGGCAATGCTCGGCTTTGCCGCCGTTTTAATCTTGGTTTCGGTCTATTTCATTTTTTTCCATAAGGAAGCGGTTGCTTCCTGGTGGAATGAGGACTGGGCCTATCGGCAAGCCGTAACCATTTCAAATACCAACGGAGCAGATCTGACCGACTTCCAAATAAAACTCACCGTAGATACATTTACCTTGGCCTCAACCTCAAAAATGCAATCCGACTGCGACGATATCAGGTTCACGGACAATAATGGCCAACTCTTGGATTACTGGATAGAGGAGAACAGCCCGGGCTGCAACTCGGCCACAACCTCCATCTGGATCAAGGTTCCGAAAATATTCGACGGCGCAAGTTCGACCGCTATCTATATGTACTACGGCAATCCTTCGGCCGCATCTTATCAGAACGGAGATAATGCCTTTTTGTTTTTCGATGATTTCGATGACGGGGCCATCGACAATGAAAAATGGGCAATGAGCGCATTGGGAAGCGGTACAAGCTACGTCGAATCCGCAGGGCTGCTTCATCTCTCGTCTTCCAACAACCTGACAGGAAGCTCCAATGCAAAGACGATAAGTACTTTCACTAACAATTTCACTTATGAGTTGAGGAGGCTCAATTCAGAAGAGCATTATAATCATACGTCTTTTGGTTATGGTGAATTTTCGGACGGCGAAAATGGCACGAATTGGTGGATTACATATCCGCAAAATGGATATTGTGAGATAATCCAAGATAATTCCAATTATTTTTATACAATTACGATGGATGGAATTTCGTCAACAACCGAAACGATGGACGGACCGGACGCCATGCAATGGACAAAGCATAAAACAATTTATTCGAATGCCGGTCTTTGGAATTGGTATTTTGACACAGGGACGGGATACGCCCTGCTTGGAACGGGGCAAACCGATACGGACTATTTAACCAATGAAAAATATATCCTGCTTTCCCGCGGCGGCTGGAGCGGAGCTGCTTGGGGAGGGACCTCCTCAATTGATTATATCTTCGCCCGCAAATACGCCGCGACGGACCCCTTGGCAATCCCGGAGCAGGAGGAAACCGGGCCCGGCCCGGTTGCCTACTGGAAGTTCGACGAGGGGCAGGGAGCAACGGTCTATGATTCTTCGCCAAACCGCAACAACGGGTCCCTTGGCGGGGCTACGGCGGATTATTATCCTGCTTGGGCGGCCGAATCGGAATGCATCTCGGGCAAATGCCTGAAATTCGACGGCCAAAACGACTATGTTTTGATCGAAGATAATAACCTTTGGGATTTTTCGGGAAAAGAAAGGACGATATCGCTCTGGTTCCGTACAACCGGACCCGGTAAAGACGGCTGGGGAAACATTTTTAACCATTTTACCGGGGGCATACCCGGCGCCGGATGGTTAATCGAATATAGCAACAGCACCGGAGCGATAAATTTCAACCATCGGTCATCATCTGCCTCCGAAGCCTTTAACGGGGCTAATGATAAGGATTATAATGATTCCAGATGGCATTTCATCGAAGTTACCATGGATGGTTCCACTTCCAAATTATATATGGACGGGGTCTATTTGAACCAATCATCTTATTCGGACCTGATAGATTATGACAGCAATTTATATATCGGGGGGCAATATATAAACTATGGCTTTACTGGATATATCGATGAAGTCAAGATGTACGGCTATGCCCGCACTGCTGACCAGGTGAAACAGGACTACAATGCCGGCTTGTCAGGCATGGCGACGAATAACGGCGTCGCCGTCGCCATCGGCGGGAATTCGCCCAAATGGATGACCGACGGGCTGGTAGGGTACTGGAGCATGGACGAAGCGAGCGGGACGCTCGTCGCCGACCTGTCCGGGAACGGAAACAACGGAACGCTCACGAACGCCCAGGAAACCGATACGGCCGCAGCTTCGAGCGGATCGACTACGATTGTCGCGGCCAGCGGAGCGTCGCTCTCTAATACCGATGATGCTTATAATGGGATGATACTTTATATTTCCGGCGGACCGGGATGCGAGATTGCCACAGGAACAGAAAGGGTCATCGAAGATTATGCGACCAGCACGGGCAAGACCTTTACGGTCAAGGACATAGGCTGGGTGGGGGATGGCGCTGGAAGCACAGGCAAACAAGCGGATAACTGCAATTTTGAGATCCGCCACCAGACAACGGGCAAGTTCAGGAATGGCGCGGCTTTTGATGGCGGCAATGATTACGTCGACGCAGGAAGCGGATCTAGCTTGAATGCCAATAACAACAAAATAACAATATCCGCTTGGATCAAAAGGACGGGGGAGCCGGCAGGGGAGGGCCATATCGTATCAAAATGGTCATCCGGCCAGAGCTACACAATTGATAGCGGAGGAAATTATCCCTATTTTTTCATAAGCAACGGATCAGATTATCCGGATGTAAGAGGGTCTCAGCTGGTGCTGGGACGTTGGCATCATATAGTGGCATCGTATGACGGCTCGAAAATGCAGATTTTTCAAGACGGCGTCTTAGTAGATGAAAAAAATACAGATATTGTGATGCAAAAACCCGATAACAACCTGTGTTTCGGTTCCAGATGCGACGGAATGTATCAATTCAAAGGCATTATCGACGAAGTCCGCATTTACAACCGCGCGCTTTCTCCAACCGAAGCCGAAGCGCTTTACGAATGGGGCCCGGGGCCGGTCGGCTGGTGGAAGTTCGACGATAATGTCGCCGGAAGCGCGAAGACCCTGATAGATTCTTCGGGTTACGGCAATAATGCTTTAACTAACGACGGCAGCAATAACACAGGCATGGATTGTACTGTCGCTGGAAAATACGGAGGGGCTTGCAAG
>CAZAFZ010000130.1:0-3266 GCA_964484745.1 uncultured Gammaproteobacteria bacterium
TTCGGGCAAATCGACGCTGATGCATATCCTCGGCATGCTGGACCGTTCAACATCCGGGATTTATGAATTCGACGGCTCCAATGTTGAAGAGCTGGATGACGACGAGCTGGCGCTTTTGCGCAATGAACAGATCGGTTTTGTGTTCCAGGCTTTCAATCTTTTGCCCCGGACGACCGTACTGGACAACGTCAAACTGCCGCTGGTTTATTCCAAAAAGAAGTATAATCCGGATAAGCGCGCCAAAGAAGTGCTTGCAAGCGTAGGATTGGAGCACAGGCTTAATTATTTCACTAACCAGATATCCGGCGGCGAGAAGCAAAGGGTGGCGATCGCGCGCGCGCTCGTCAATTCACCGTCCGTGATATTCGCCGATGAGCCGACCGGCAACCTGGATTCGAAATCCGGCGTACAGATCATGGAAATTTTACAGGCGCTCAACAACCGGGGCAATACGATCATCCTGGTTACCCATGAAACCTATACGTCCGAACACGCCAAAAGGATCATCGAAATCAGGGATGGCATGATAACCAAAGATTTTCCGGTAACTAACCGCAAAATCGCACATGACGGCGAGTCGCTGAAGTGAACCCGGGCAAACATCCTATTTACGGTTACTTAATATTTGAATATGTTCAGATTTTTCCAGCAATGCGTCAGGTCTTCGACAAGAGCTCTTTTATCCAACAAGGGAAGGAGCTTTTTAACTATGCTGGGCATTATTATCGGAGTGGCCGCAGTAATAATCATTATGGCCGTAGGAGCCGGCGCCCAGAGCCTGATCATCGACCAGGTTGCTTCATTGGGGACCAATATCATCGGCGTGTTACCCGGCGGATCCGACGAGCAGGGGCCCCCGTCGCAGGCTTTCGGCATAGTAATCACAACTTTAACGTACGAGGATGCGCTGGCACTGAAAGAAAAAACGAATGTGCCGGACATCGTTGACGTAGTGCCTTACGTAAAAAGCTTAGATACAGTCACCTGGAAAGACAATTCCTATACAACCAACATCAGCGGCACGACCGGAGGTTATTTAACTGTCGAGGGCGGGGAAGTGGCGCAGGGCAGGTTTATCACCGGCGATGAATCTGTGAATATGGCCAAAATTATCGTTCTGGGGAGTACGGTCAAGAAAAATCTGTTCGGTGATTCGGACGCGATCGGCCAGAGGGTAAAGATCAAGAATCATATTTTCGATGTGGTAGGCGTTATGAAAGACAGAGGTACGGTCGCTTTCCAGAATTACGACGACCAGGTATTCATCCCCTTAAAAACCATGCAGAAGCTGATTGCCGGCGTGAACCATTTGGGTTTTTTGCGGGCCAAAGTCGACAAGGAGGAAAACGTTGCCAAAGCCATCGAAGACGTAAAAATCACCTTGCGCGAACGCCACGATATCGAAGACCAATCCGGCGCAGCGGATGATTTTTCTGTCAGAAGCGCGAACGAAGCGCTGGACATAATCAAATCGGTAACCGATGCCTTGAGATATTTCCTGGCGGCCATGGCAGCTCTGTCGCTGATCGTCGGCGGAATCGGCATAATGAACATAATGCTGATCGGAGTAAACGAAAGAACCAGGGAAATCGGGCTGCGCAAAGCCGTTGGAGCGACTAACGTCAGCATAATGGGGCAATTTCTGGTTGAAGCGATTACCATAACCGTTTTCGGAGGAATAATCGGAATTATCATCGGCGTACTATTTTCATATCTGATCGCGGTCACCGCGCATTTTTTGAAATACAGCTGGAGATTCGAAGTCTCAATTTTATCGATTATCATGGCAGTAGGGGTTTCCGCAACCGTTGGCCTGATCTTCGGCCTGTATCCCGCATCCAAGGCAAGCAAGCTTAATCCGATCGAAGCGCTGAGATACGAATAAAATAGTCAAAAAGTCTCAAGTTGCTTTGTCATAAAAATAAGAAAAGAAGAAATGATTTAATGGAGAAATTATTAATAATTAGAACATTAAAAAAATTGTTTTAAAATTAAAAATTGAAAATTAAAGAATATAAAATAAAGGATAATGAAAAAGTTAATGAATAATTCTTATTCTAATAACCAATTCTCGTAATCTTTATTTATGAAGGTCAGGTCGACAATAAAAACCGCATTGCGGGCCTTGAACGCCAATAAAACAAGGACTGCTTTGACTATCCTGGGCATGCTCATCGGCATCACCAGCGTGATTATTGTTTTTTCGGCCGGAGAAGGGATCAAAGGCTTGATATTAGGACAGGTTGAACTTTTCGGAACCGATGTTATCGAAACTGAAATCAAAGTGCCGACCGGCAAAAAAGGCCAGGAAGCGGAAACGCAAAGCGCAGCCGCGCTGGTCCAGGGAGTCCAGATTACTACATTAACCATCAAGGACTTGGAAGACCTCAAAAAACTTCCCAATATAAAAAACGGGTATGCCGCAATCATCGGGCAGAATATTGTCAGCTACGGCAATGAGGCGAAAAAGCCCATGCTTTACGGCGTGAGCGCCAGTTATATTGACATCGATAATAGCGAGGTTGCGCAAGGCAGATTTTTTACCGAAGAAGAAGACAAATCACTGGCGCAGGTCGTAGTGCTTGGCTCTAAGATAAAAAAGGATCTGTTCGGCGATAACGATCCGCTGGGCAAAATGGTCAGGATAAAAAAGTCCAAATACAGAGTAGTCGGCGTGCTTAAAGAAAAAGGAGCTGTTTTTACGCTTAATTTCGACGATTTCGCTTATTTGCCGGTCAGGACATTGCAGAAAAAGATCATGGGCATTGATCATATAGTTTTCATGATTCATCAGCTGAAAGACATGAGCCAGGCCGGCGAAACCACCGAGGAAGCCAGGATGGTTTTACGGGCCAACCATGGCTTAAAGAACATACCGAGGGATCCTAATGCTCCCTTGGCTATCGGAGAAGGGCCGACCGATACGAGCCTGGATGATTTCAGGGTAGTTACAATGCAGGAGTCCATGGATGTCATGGATACTATTACGGACGCGATAACATTGCTGCTGTTATCCATTGTTGCGATTTCACTGGTAGTCGGAGGGGTCGGCATCATGAATGTCCTATACGTAGTCGTCAGCGAGAGAACCATGGAAATCGGGCTGCGCAAAGCAGTCGGGGCAACTTACCGCGATATAATGTACCAGATCATTATTGAATCAATCGTCATCACATCGCTGGCCGGAATTATCGGGGTTGCTTTCGGAGTCGGTATTTCATTCGGAATCTACCTGATAGCGGAATCACTGGGTTTTGATTGGAAAT
>CAZAFZ010000131.1:0-3215 GCA_964484745.1 uncultured Gammaproteobacteria bacterium
GATAAACGCCGTTGACGGTCTGGGCTATCCAGGTCGTGGAGCATTGTCCGTCCGAGCAATCCAGCGATCCAAGACTGAATGATTCTGCGCCTGGCACCATCTGGCTTAAAACCGGGAATTTTTTCACTTCCTCGGCTGGTTTGGCTGGACTATTAATATTGTTTACCGAAGAAAGATTAAGGGTGACCAGCGCCGGGTTAATGGTCGCCAATAGCGTGTAGGAAATAATGATCAAGGTCAAACCCGCTATCCCGCCCTTGATCCAGCTTTGGGCATCTTTGACTTTTCCCGCGTCGCCGCCGGCAGTCAGCCATATCAATCCGCCGAACATTATGATGACCGCAGTAACGATGCCCGCAATGCCGATCAGATACGAATAAAGGGACTGGATGTACTGCGCGATCAAGCCGAGATCATTGATAGAATTTTTCGCCGCGCTGAACCGAAATTCACCCAGGGCGATTTGCGGGACGAATGCTACGCTTGAAGAATACAACGGATCGGAAGCGTCCTTGGTTGATTGTGAGCCGCTTTGGGGGGGTACCGGCGTTTCCGTAGTTATAGAAATTTTTCCTCCCGACAAAACGACAGGCACATTATCGGCGTTGGTATCGCTGATCGTAGCATAGCTTAAGTCTAATGCATAATCTCCTATATCGGAACCGGGCAGAACATTAAAATTGACAACGGCGACCTCGCCGTTATTGATGATTGTTTGATTTTCATAAATCACAAAACGGAGCAGATCTTGCTCCGGCGAGGTGTATGAAATTGCCTTATTCGCCTCTTGGGCCGCAATTCCGATGGTCGCATCTACAAAACTTAAAGTGTTGTTGTCATAAAGTATGTCAAAATTCATGGCCGATACATCGCTTGAATTTACCAGGGAAATCGGAACCGAAGCCTGCGTTGAGTTTTCGGCCACCGAGACAGTACCAACCGTAAGCATCGTTTCCGCGTGGGCTGAGGGAGCGGCTTTGATCAGAAAATTTATGGCTAAGATATGAAAAAAAACAATGGTAAAGAAATAAATATTTAGTTTGATCCTTCCGGTATTGTTCGGCCTGTTTTTTGGGAGGGCTTGAAATTTATTCAACATAAATTGAATGATGCCAAATATGGATTTAGCCTGGATGGGCTTGATTAATTATTATATATTATAATATATTTTACCCCAAGAATCAAAATTTTGCTGATTTATGAGCCAATGTTTCAATGTTTCGCAATTAGCCGTATCACTGCTTTTAGCGCTTAATGGCCGCGTACTAGCCATGTGCAGAGCATAAAAGCCCGGTTAAACGGCCGGGCTTTTATGCTTTCTTGGCTATTATTTTGGAAATTTTATTGGCTTGAGTCGAATACCAGCCTGAATATTCTGATTCCCTCAGCCAGCTGAATCCCCTGTTCCTTGACGGTCGCATAAGTATCCACTCCTCCGGTCGAAGCAACGGACAGCGGTCCGGCGACATCAATTCCGTCCACTTCAAGATGGAAGAAGCCGGAATAGCCGGCAGGATCCGCCACCGATGAATCAATCCTGTATTTGGCTGTTATGTCGATGACGGCGTATGTTCCAGCCATTCTTCGGATTTGTTATAGTTTACATCTTAGCCCCCTTTATTGCAGGGTTGGATGTCCCATCGGTCATGCGGCAGACGCCCTCCCTGGTTGCCGTCAGTATTGTGGAAAGCCCTGTCGCCACCGGCCGTTGTCGAAGTTTTCGTCCTTGAGCGTGCCAGGCAGGGGCAGGGGGATTGGGCTTGAGGGCGCAGGCAACCGCATGCGGGAAATAATGAATAGAGCGGCGCCTGTTATTAATGCAATGAAGCTTGCCTGTTAACTTTCATGTAAGCCTTGATAAAATATTAGCAAGTTAATCTGATCTTTGCATAATACTCTGGAATCCTGGATTTAGTATGTTTTCAGGATATCTTCAACTATCACATTCAGATCTTTGGTGTCAACAATGCCGCTCTCGTCAACATCTGCTTTCGGCCAGGTCTGGGTGCCTAAGAGATGGTTGGTAGTAGCTTGAACATCAAGGATATTGACGATTCCATCAAAGTTGACATCGCACCTTAAAGCCATAATGTCTTTGATCTGCTTCTGCGTTAAGGCAGATTTAAAGATGTAAATATTATCCAGCTTGCCGTCCAGCGGCTCTCCTTTTCCGCCGTTGATTCCGAGCAGCAGCGGCGTATTGTATCCTGTGATGCTGCCGCTAGCCGCGTAAGAATTAACAAGTTTTCCGTTAATATACAGCTTTACTGCGCTGCCGTCATAAGTGCCTGCCACATGGTACCAGGTATTGGCCTTGATTGAGCCCCCGGATGCATATTTGTTTGTATTTCCTATTGTAATAAACATCCGGAAATAGCTGCCTATCCGATGCAATGAGTAAGAAAAATAAGGAACGGCATGGGAAGTAGCGTTGTAAGGCTTGCCGATAATGATCTCGGGAACATTATCGATAACGTCAAATCTTACCCAGGCGGCCAGCGTGATCTTGCTGCCGGTTATGTTCAGACTCGTGGAATTGTCAGCTTGCGCATAGTCATCGCTGCCATCAAGCAGCAGGCATCCGCTGATTCTGCCTTTATTGTTATAAGCGGCGCCGTTTTTCAGGAGCAATGTATTATTGTTGCCCGACAAGTCTATTTCCGGATTTTCTGGGCTGTCAAATGTGTAAAACGCTACCAGGTCGGCGGTAATCACTTCCGTAACCTTGAAATTATTCAGGTTAAGACCGCCGGTATCGAAGACTATTCTTAGAATCTTTGTTCCGGCAGACAGGCTGACTCCGGTTTTCTTGGCGGTCGTATAGGCCTGCCAGTCCCCGGTAACGGGTGCAGTGAGCGGGCCGGTCACATCGGTATCGTCAATCTCGAGATGGAAGTTTCCTTCGCCCTGAGGTGAAGCCACCCTGAATTCAAGGTCATACATTGCGTTTTTGGGGATATTTACGGTGTATTCCAGCCATTCTCCCGGCTGGATATAGCCGACATCATATCCTCCTTCGCCACAAGCTTCAATATCCACATAGTATTCGCCGCGGAAAGAAGGATCTCCGTTGTGGATAGTATCACTATCATGGTAAGCGATTCCTTCGCCTCCATTGTCGAAATTCTCGGCCTCGATGGTGCCGGGAAGAGAAGCCGGGTTGGGGCCGGGATAGGGAGATTGTTCCGTGGACGGGCAGGCACCGCAGTCGGCCG
>CAZAFZ010000132.1:0-3149 GCA_964484745.1 uncultured Gammaproteobacteria bacterium
GTCGAAATTACCCCAAGCAAGGGGTGGAGAAAAAGCCAGACCTACAAGCAGTTTAACGATCGGGTGAATAAGTTGGCAAATGCGCTGGTAAACGCTGGAATCAAAAAAGGGGATGTTGTCCCGATTTTTAAAACGCCTGCAAGCATGCCGTCGGTTGGAGCCGCATAAACCGCATAGTCGCCCCCAACCGTTATCCCGCCGGCAACGCCTAATGTGCTGGCCGGGCTCTCGTTTTTTATCCCGACTTTTCCATCCTCAAGGACGGTAAGGATGCTGCCGGATTCCGAGTCCTCGGCATTGAAAACCGGGTTGGATCCACTGCCTGAACCGACGATATGCAGAACAGCGTCCGGCGTAGCGGTGCCCATGCCGAGATAGCCGCCGTCCAGGACGGTGAATACGTTTTCAAGGCCGCTGAATAAATCCACTATATTGCCGGTTAAGTTTTGGACAACGCTCATGGCCGTTTTATGGGACGAACTGGCCGTCAGCTCCGCGACGCTTGAGGATGCGGCGCTGTTGACAATAAAGCTGGCCGGCTCATCGATAGAATCTCTTGTCAGCTCACTGCTTGCAACCGTTACAGTCGGCTCGTTATCAACATATTTCCTGATATAAAAATCGTCAAATGGCGCCACGATTGCGGTCGTGCTCCACTCCTTGCCAAGCATGCCAATATAATTCCCGGTCAAATCGGTAGTGCTGTAGCCCATGTTGAAATCAATACCGTCATTGGAAAATCCGTAAGTTTTTGTATTGCCGACGACACTGATCGCCAAATATTTCGGCAACGATGGATCTGAAACCGACCAAAGACCCCCGGTTCCGGTATTGCCCAGCACTCTCCATACCTCAATCGCGTCAAAGCCGTCGCTTACCGTTTTTCCGATTACGTAAACGTTATCCCTGTTGTCATAAAGCATGAATGCGGCGTTGGTACGATTATTGGCGGTATAGTTTTTTAATTTCACCACGGCCATGTAATCCCCTGAAGGCTTGGCGGTATAAATGATAGGGGATTTTTCCGTTGTTCCGCCCCACCAATTACAATCATCCGATGCCGTACAGCTTATCTGTATTTCCTGGTTGGTTTCAGAAATTGTTCCGTCGGGAATATTGGTGGTCCAAAGCGAAGCATTGATGGAATTATCGTTAAAATCATCGCCTTTTAGGAATGTGTCAGACATGCTGCTCAGCGAAACTGCTGAATCATTCTTATAATAAAGGTATATTACTTCGGTATTCTGCGATATGCTCGGCACTTTGATCCAGATTTTGGTGCTGGTCGAATCGCAGCCGTCAATCCAGTGCGACAATAATGTTATATTATCCGAATCGACCGCCCTGATATCCGAACAGTCGGCCTGCATTTTATTTTCGCTGATAAGTGCCGCGGTGTCCAAAACCGCCTGGACCTGATAATCGGTCAGGGTCGAGGTTGAGTTGTTGATCAGTATATTCCTTCTGTACAAATATTCGGTATCGTACCAGATTATGCCGTAAGAAAAATATATCGGACCGTTGACGGCCATTTTATCGGCCGGATTCAGGTTCCCTATTCCGATATTTCCGTTATCCATAACAGACAGTATTTCATTCCCGCCCGACGGGCTGTCGAGCAATTTAAGCCGTCCATTATCGCCCGCGGTAATCGACCAGGTAGAGGTGCCGATATTCAATGCCTCCATCCAGGCATTGCCGAATCTATAAGTTGAGGAGCCGATATCATAAACCAGATTCTGCTGCGGTAAAAGGTCGCCTAATGCCGACTGGCCGCTGACAAACAACTGCGAAGGCATGTATCTCAATTTATAATTCCTTTCTTCAAGTGAGCTGAATTGCGATGTAGGCTCGATGGAAGCATATTTCCTGGTAAAAACCCAATCGACCATTAGGCCATTAGCGCTAGAATAAGAATGCTCCAGGCGTACATAAGAATACTCATCGGGAATATTGGTTGTTGATGTAGCCATAAACGTATTGTCAGTATTGAATACTACGGTAGCGGGCAGCCAGGTTATTTTAAGATTCTGATATGCTAAACTGTCATTGGCATTATCATATGAGTTACCAACCGTATTGTTGCGGCACCAGTATCTCCATTTATAGAATGTTGAGTTCTTGAATAAATTTGCGGTATCTTTAAGAAAAAAATCTTGATTAAAATATTTTGCGCTTGAAAAACCGACATTCAACAGCGCCGTATTGGTGCTTTGGACCGCCAATCTAACCTGAAGTATGCTGCTAGTGCCTACCGTCGCTTTGCTGATCAATCCTTCTTTCCCGCTCGAGCATTGCAAGGTGACAACCCCTCCGGATTCTATCGGCGTACCGGATGAGGTCCAAACATCGGTATTGAGAATCCCGTCTTCGAAGTCATCGCCGATAATAAATGTGTTGGCCATATCCTGGCCGCTGGTCGCCTCGTCATTTTTATAATATGCGTAGATATTTTTATTTCCGCTGGAAAGATCGGGAATTTTAATCCAAATATTTGTTGTGGTTGAATTGCAATTATCTTCCTCGATCCAAAATTTCAGGATAGTCGTCGCGTCGGAATCGGTGAACCTCAGATCATCGCAATCACTCTGCATTTTATTCTGCTGGATCAGCGAATAAGTATCCATGGTTATCCGGACCTGATAGTCGGTTAATGTTGTGGTCGCGTTGTTGATCGTCAATGCCTTTCTGTATGTATAATCCTGCAAGCCGACATTGTTGTCCGGAGTATTGAAATAATTATCTACAATAAAACCGCCTAAAATGATCTGATTATATGGCGTTAAATAAGGAGATGAACTTGCCCTGAGCGTATTGAAATTATCATTATTATAGAAAGTGGTCCACCCGGATTCGCCGTAATCTATGACCCCGGGGATCAAGAGATCTGTCGGGTCGATCCAGGACGGCAGTCCGTTCCTGCTGATCAGCAGGTCACCGTCCTGGCCGATGTTCAGTTTGGATAAAGTATCGGCGGCTGAAGCATAAAGCATATCTCCGGTGTCGTAAGCATGGTAGCCCGTTCCTCCATAAATCGCGGCCGGCGCGTTCGTTTGCCAGGTTCCTGCGTTCACGATCCCGTCCGTATTCGCCCCGAAATTGCTAACCGTAAACGAAGAGCCGGGGGTAGTTGAACCGATGCCGAGCCT
>CAZAFZ010000133.1:0-3145 GCA_964484745.1 uncultured Gammaproteobacteria bacterium
CGATGTCCACCGTTTCGGGATATAGATAATCCCATCTCCCGGCTGCCAAAGATTCTTCCTTGGCCCAGCCGGTCTTGGGCAGCTTGATATTCCCATCCTTATTGCCCCAGATCTTGAGTTGGGTGATTTTTTCTCCTTTCATCCTTATCGGCAATACAGGATCTTTGTACCAAAAAAACGATTCGATCCTGTCTTTTTGCTTGAATCTTTTTATGAGGTCCGGAGAAAAATATTTTTTCATCTCCTCATCCGGAATGTTTTTTACGCTGAATCCCACGCCGCCGCACATAATAATTAAAACAAAATACTAAAGTCAAAAATCAAAATTATAAATATAAATAATAATTCAAAAGTATTTTTCAATTTTACATGGTCATTTTACATTTTATTCTTTTATTTTACATTACCTGCCATATTGAATATTTATCACCGTTATAATAACACTAATCGGAAGCAATTAAAAGCCTGCATGCTATTTAATCTTCCTGAACCCGATCCTGTCGCGGGCCGCCGCTTCGGTCCCGAACATCTCCCCGCGGATGACTGTATATTCTCCGTACTTGTCGTTGATGGAGTCGACCGAGCGGCTCAGGTCTTTCGGCTTCAAGTTGTCGTAAAACAAGGCCTGCTGGCCGGAAACCGGGGCAAGCCGGCTGACCGAGACGGCCATCATCCTGGCCGGCAGAACCAGATTGGCGCGCTCGAGAAAATCGCCGGCAAAGCCGTAGATCTCTTCGGTAGTGAACATCCTATCCGGGGTCTTAAAGCTTCTCGAGATGCCGCCGTCATAAGTATAGGCAAAGACAATGTGCATGTTTTGGGCCTCCATGTCGAGGGCGCGCAGGCGCCGGCCCGTTTTTTCGCAGAGCTTATATAATATGCTTTTTAAATATTTCTTATCGTTCGTTTTTTTCGGCAGGCAGTAAGAATGTCCGACCGACTTGGGCGGCGGCTGGCCGTCGTGCACTCCGCTTATCTCGATCCCGTTGACATTGGCCCAGAGATAGTAGCCATAGCGCCCCAAAATCCTCCTTAAATTGTCCGGATCGTAATTTTTAAGCTCCAGCAGGTTCGTTATGCCCAGGCACATCAGCCGCGCCTCCATCCTCGTATTGATCCCCCAGGCATCGGTCAGCGGCCGGCCCCTTAAGGCCTCCTCCAGGGTAGTTTCTTTTATAATTGCTTGGACCGGATCTTGCATAGTTTAATAAGTAAAAATTTTTAAATTTTTAATTAGGGCTTTAAAAAAAAGAGGATTTTGTCATTTCGACCGAAGGGAGAAATCTCTTATAATAGCCATAAAAACCTTAAAGGGATTTCTCGCTGGCGCTCGAAATGACAATAAAGTATAGTTTTTTGCAGCCTCAGTTCGGATTATATTTATTTAATGTTATGCGTTATGCGTTGCGCGTTATGCGTTACACGTTACATGTAAAGTTTTGCGTTGCGCGTTGCGCGAAGATTGTCTAATGACTAGCACGCTTTTCTTATCGGCTATGTCCGAAGCGAATTTAGCGAGGAATTTTGTATAGGAAATTCCGATCGAGCAGTCCATCCATTCCCCGACTTCTATCTTAATCCTCTCCCTGATAATAAGGGCCGTCACCTTCGCCCAGTAAAAAACATCCTGCCCTTCTTCCCGGCTGTCATCCCGCACGCTCCTTATGGGCAATGATGGATGATGCGGGATCCAAGAAAGAGCCGAGAAATGCCGTTGTGCATCTTCCTCCTGGATTCCCGCCTTCGCGGGAATGACAGAACAAAAAACTTCCGGATGCCTGATTGCTATGATTCTTTCATTCGCCCAGCCGGTCAGGTCCAGGAACGCTTCGTCGATGCTGTAATGCTCGACCCTGTCGGTGTATTCCTCGAAAATGGCAAAGATCTTTTCCGTGGTCGAGCGGTACTTGGCCGGCTCGTTCTCGATCAGAAATATTTCCGGACATAGCACTTTGGCATCCCTGACCCGGCACCCTGTTTTCACGCCCTTGGCCTTGGCCTCCATGGAAGAGGCGATGATGCATCCGCCGGGCGACAAATAGGCGCAAACCCCGACCGGCCGGCCGCGCAAGAAAAGATTGGCCTGCTGCTCTACCGAGGCGAAATACGAGTTCATATCGATATGCATGATTATTTTACGGTTCTGCATAAAAAACTATGACTATAAATTTTGAACTTTAAATTTTGAATTTCGAATAAATGATTAATTACCGAATTATTTAATTTTGAAAAATTCTATCATTCAGATTCGGAGTATTCGGATCCGCCTCCGCCTCCGCCGGCTGGCGGATGGCGGATGGCGGATGGCGGATGGCGGATATTCGTCCGCCTCGGCTCACCGAAGCGAGACGGGTAGATTCGGATTATATTTATTTAATGTTATGCGTTGCGAGTTACGCGTTGTGCGTTACGCGAGCTTAGTCGCAATATATCTCCTCCAGCTTCCAGGACAAATCCCTGGTAAAGAAAGACAGGCGGAAAAAGTTCACGTTGTCCGAACAGCTGAAGTAATAGATTTTGTCCTCTCCGGCCCTTTCCTTGTGCACCATGTTCAGCTTCTCGATCTTGTAGGTTTTATTGCGCCACTTCAAGTAAGCCGGGAAAATAGTTTTGCCCTTGAATTTGACCAAAACCTCCACCGGCTCGTCAACTTTTTCATGCCCCATATATTTAATAATTTTTAATTTCCAATATTACAATCGAAAAAGGAAAAATGAAAATAGAAAAACGACATTTAAAAATTAAAAACGGCTTTTTCTTTTTCTGTTGACCAGCAATATTCCGGTTTTAAATTTTTCTATGTAGTTTTTCATTTTTCTATCTTACTTTTTAAATTATAGTATATTCTTAAATCCAATATCTCATTCATTTCGACTTACGACTAGGGACTTATTTACCCCGTTAAATAAAATTTACTTTCATAGCATATAATTCATAGGTAAGTAAATTTTAATTTTAAATTAAGGAGCAATTTAATTTAAAATTATTTAACGGGGCGAGCTTACGACTTTTAGACTATTTTTTGACTTTCAGACTTACAGACTTATGACTTTGTTCATTCGTATATTTCGTATACATTCGTCCGCCTAGGCTTGCGCCTACGCGAGACTGGTATATTGGCATCGCGTTCTTGTTACACGTTATG
>CAZAFZ010000134.1:0-3124 GCA_964484745.1 uncultured Gammaproteobacteria bacterium
TTATTTAATAAAGCCTCATTCGTAGTCCTGCCATTCAAGGCGCAATGCTCCAAATTATTGTAACTGATATTCCATTGCCTGACGGCTCTTTTCAATCCTAATATAGTTTTGAACTTGCGTCTATCGTAAAACATCTCCTGGTCGGTCCTATGACTGCGTTCCACTTTTCCGTTCTGGGCCGGCTTGCCGAGGTCAATCAGGTAATGGATGATGTTTTTCTCCTGCAGGAACAGATCCAGGGGATGGAGTCTGGGATTTAGCGGATTGGTTGATTTCTGGTAGCCGGTATAGCGGTTAGTGAAACAGCTGCCATTATCCGTCTTGACTGCGCGTATTCTGAATGGCGCTATTTCCAGCAATTCCCCGATGAACGCAAGAGCCTGGCCGTTGCCCAAATTATCGTAGATAGCCAGATGGCGCCAACGGCTGGCGCAATCGATTGCGGTGAACTGGAAATAGCGTTTTGACCCTATTTTACCTGGTACGTATTTGATATCGACCTCCACCAGTTCGCCCGGAGCTAAAGGCACTTTGATATATTTGTACTTCAGCTTACGGACCCTGTATTTGCGTACCAGCCCCTCGGCTTTGATTATCTTGCCTATCGTCCGGTCATGTATCGATATGTTCTCTTTTACCAGTTTGTAGTTCAGTTTTTTGGCGCACAATCCGGTCTCTTTCCTTAATTCGATTATCCTTTCCTTGATCCTGATAGGGGTTTCATCGGGCTGGCTTTTGGGCCTGGTAGATCCGGGGATCAATCCTGTCTTGCCGGATAGCCGATACGCCGCCACCCATCTTTCCAGCGTCCTTTTACCACCCGGAAACACCTTGGCTGCGTCAACTATACTTATTTCTTTATCAACTATTGGCAGAACCCACCTCAAACGCTCCTCCAGGGGAGTCTCCGGTATTTTTGTACACATATTTGCCGATTTTCTCATATTTTTCGAAAACCGCCAAATGTGTGTGCACATTACCAAATTCGAATTTCGATAATGGGTATAAAAAAATATCTCTAATTTGAGAGATATTTTTTATGGCTCCCCACTCCGGTCTAGACCTGCCCTTTCAAGGAGTCTTCGGGGCTCTTTGGTGGTCTTGCTGACAGGGACAGGTCAGGGGTATTTTGAGGAAAAATGAGACAAATGTGACAGTATAAATAAAGTCAATTCTATGTCTCATTTCCGTTTTTCTATTTACCACTCAATTATTTTAAAGCTGTTCAATATTGCATCGCATATAAAATCTTCAAGCAATTTGAAATCTTTGTTAAGCTGGCTTTTTCTGAGATAGTTTAAATACAATCCTTTTTCTTTGATTTCAATGACTGCCGGAGGCAGATTTCTTTCTATCAACATTGCCGACAATATAAGCCGCCCAATACGGCCATTGCCATCGGAAAAAGGATGGATTTGTTCGAATTTACTATGGATGTGCGTAGCAGATTTAATTGCATCATTCCGCTCCTGATTGATTTCTTTGACCAATTTTTCCATTAATTCCGGGACTTTAAGATAATTGGCTGTTGGCACGTTAGATCCCACTATTCTGACACCATGCCTTCTATAAAGGCCGGCGTCATCACGAATTCCGTTCATTAGGATGCTGTGCAATTTCAAAATCAACATTTCATCTATTTTTCCTTTTTTGGACAAATGATCGAATAAAAACTTGATAGCTGACTGATGATTTTTTGCTTCCAGGTGTTCGACCAAATTCTTATTTTTAATCGTTTCATTTCTGAAAATAACAGCGGCTGTTTCATCTTCGGTCAAAGTGCTTCCTTCGATACGATTAGTATTGTATGTCAACGACAAAATCAGCTGTTCATACAGATCGATTCTCTTTAAGATAAAATTTAATACATTCTTGAACTTTATGGCTTTTTTAAGGATTATATCTTTTTTGCTTATCGCCACTTTTCCACCACTACCGGATACTGGAATGCCGGTATATTTTGACAACAACTTATCTATCGATTCCATTTTGCTTTTATGCGGTTTAGATTTCCCGTTTATCCAGCTGTTTAGCGTAGCAAAAGAAACACCCAATTCTTTAGCCAAATTATCCTGGGTAAGGCTTGATAATCTTTTTATGATTTTTAGTCTTTCTGGAACATCCATATTTTACTATATTATACTTTACAGCGTTATCATATAAAACTTTATAAAGTTTGTCAATATTGGATATATTATAAAGTTTCTAGTTAATAAAAAACCGGTAAATACTATTTACCGGGCTTTACGTCTCTAATTCTTTCTGCTAGCGTGGTTTAAGAAAAATTTTTATCCTCTCGCTTTTGCTAGAGGGAAAAGGAACCCGCGCCGCGAAGTAACGGAGTGCGATTACCAGCGGCCCTGCCTCAATGTGAGCAACAAAACGTGTATGCCGGCCGTGGCTAAACACCACCGACGTGACCACTTTGAATATTTTTTTCAGAGAAAATCGTCTATTCATTAGGGGAGCTAATCGCAATTGAGGGAGAAAAAAATAATATATTATTTTACCCAGCCTTATCACATTTTTTGAAAAAAAATTAGGCTTCGCGAATTAAATCACGAAGCCCAAGAAAATAAGGGACAAAGGGCACAAGCACAAAAGTGCAGAGTGCCCCAGTGCCAAAGAACATCAAGAAACCTTGCGGACGCCGGCGAACCACCAGTGGTCAAGCCAATTGAGGCCGTCCCGGCGGACATGGACGCCGCGCTTGCCGCCAAGGCGGTGGAAGGCGACGTAAGAAGCCTGACCGTTCTTGTTGCCCCACTGGGCACCATTCGGATGCTCATCAGCGAAAGACGGATCGTCGATGTTGGCCTGTATTTGCGCGTAGTAGTCGGGTCCGAGTCCGAATGTTGC
Source organism: uncultured Gammaproteobacteria bacterium (assembly GCA_964484745.1). Classification (GTDB taxonomy): domain Bacteria; phylum Patescibacteriota; class Patescibacteriia; order Patescibacteriales; family CAZAFZ01; genus CAZAFZ01. The sequence goes on from CAZAFZ010000134.1 coordinate 2,860, forward strand.
CAGTTCCTTTTCCTGCTCGTCGATGGTCAGGTAACGACCGGGACGGAAAAAGAACACATCGACTTCCTCGATGCCGGTGCCCTGACGGGGAATGGTTTCGAGAACTTTCTTGCCAACGTACTGCCTGCGTCCTGTCGCCTCGATCATCTGCTCCGGCGTGAAATCGCGGTTGACCGTGACATGGCGGACGATCATCTTGCTGCGGCGCTCGACACGCTTGCGGAGCGCTTCAAACATCTCTTGAGCGAACTCATCTCCTTCCGTC
>CAZAFZ010000135.1:0-3097 GCA_964484745.1 uncultured Gammaproteobacteria bacterium
GCCGTATGCAGAGCGCCGGTTGAAATCACCTTGGCAACATTGAAGCGCCGGAGCACTTCAACCAATCCGGTTACATGGTCGTCGTGGGGATGGGTCAGAATCATCAAATCGATTGTATGGTCCCAAGGTTCCATTACGTCGCCCAGCCGTTCAACGACCTTATTGTCATAGCCCCCATCGATCAAAATATTGGTTCCTTCCGCTGTTCTGATAAAAACAGATTCGGCTTGGCCGACATCAAAAAAATAGACTTCCATTTCCCGCGGTTCGTTCGAGCTGGTCCAAAAAACAGGCAACAGGCCGATCATAACCAGGGCGGCAAAAAATAAATAAATTGAATTTTTCATCCGGGAATCGGCCATAAACGCAATCAGATAAGCAGGCTTCCACCTGCTTTATAATTATATAAAAAAATAAACATTTTTCAATTTTTACGCTTCGAAGATTATATGCGCCATACTAATTAACGAATGTAATTCAAACCTGCGAATATTTCCGATACCAATGTACAAATTAATACTAAATATACGAATGGGAACCGATACTAATATACTAATATTTTATTTGCGTATTAGTATTGATATTTATTTGTATATTTCGTATGCACTAGAATAACATAATTCGTATGTTCCCCATTCGTAGCAGGGCCCGCGTTAGCGATAACTGTATATTGGCATCGCATTGGAATTTTTTCGCCCGCCCTATTTGGATTTAAATTTAATTATTCGGAGCGCTCTAATCCGGAGCATTCGGATTATATTTATCTAACGTTATGCGTTATGCTTTATGCGTTACGAGTTGCGCGAAAGCGAAATACAGACTATTCGACTGCGCTTCACGCTTAAAGTTCTTTCCAGCTGTCTGCGCTCGTATCGATCGGCTGCTGGTCATTGATCGGGATCATAAACAGCATCAGATCGGGATTGTAATTGATTTCGCTGTTTTCCTCAAGATATATCTCTTTGGCCAAAACTGCGTTAAGGGACGCTCCGTTTTCGACCCGTAGCCTGCCATCGATCGCTACAAATACAATAGATTCCGAGTTATTGCTTCCGAGAATTGCGGGGGGGTCAATACTTGAACTGGTTGAGATCATAAGTATGAAGCTTTTCTCGTTGCCGGTTCCGCTGATTGTCAGGTTGTTCAGAACGGTTATATTGCCGTCTGAAATCATTACCGCGCTTCCGTTGCCCAACGACGGATCAATACTAATATTGCCGTTGTTTCTTAAATCAATATTGCCCTTTATCCAAACATTGCCGGTTAGAATCAAACTGGATCCTATGTCCATGTATAATCCGCCATCTATGACCTGATTGCCGATAGTCCTGGTTTCGCCTGCAGGAAGGCAATAAAAGCCGACGTTATGCGCAGCGTCGCAGCCTGCCGCATTCGGAGTTATTGTGGTATTGCCCGAATCCGAAATATTATCTTTCCAGACTTGGATATCGTTGCTGTCGATTGGAAACGGTTTTGGCGGCGGGTCAGTGCTTACGATAGTACTGATTCCTTCGACAACCGACTTGCTGTCGATATTTTGATATTCCGCATCGCCCGCAATGCGTGAAAGCAGGATCTGGTGAGCGTAAATATTGCCTTCCGCGCCGGCATCTTTCGCGACATTGATACGCCTGATTCCCTGGGGATCTGCTGTCCAAACATTACCGGTGATTACCGAACAATTGTTATTACAGACGCTGTTGGCGGCACTTGTGTTTTTGATTGCGCCGTTCGAATAAATATCCCCATAGATATCGCTGTTGTTTTCCAGGATTACTCCGCCGACGCCGCCCTGCACCGCGTAATCAAAACCGGCTGCCCAGTCGTCGGTATCGGCGATCACCTGCAATTTTCTGATTTTTCCGGTAGGATGGACGGCCGTAGAGGTAATGATCCGCTGGAAAGGATCAGCGGGGTTCGGCATTATTTCTATCTCCACTAAATTATTATTTATATTCAAATGCTGGCTGCTCATCGGGGTATCTTGCGCCAATAGCGCCAATGCTTCATTAATTCCCGATTCAGCCGCATAAAAGGTCTGGTCAATGGCTCCTCCGGAACCTGACATTTTCAGCTCGGTCAAAGAAACGGAAATCAGCGACGTGACTATTGCCAATGCGGCAACTGAAATGCCCAACAATGCCAAAATCGCCACCATTCCGTCCTGGCCCTTTATTCTTTCTTTGATTTTATCTATTTTCGTTTGCATAGGCTAATAGATGTCATTGCGCATCACTGCCGTAGAGGTCGCATTGTATGAATATAATTCCGCGGTTTGGCCCGGCGCACCGGCTTGTTCGATTCTTACGGCGATTTCAACCACTTTATTGGATTTGCTGAATTGCATTTGGGTCACCCGGACTTCGGCATTGGTCAGGGCATAATCTTTCGTCCCGTCGTTGTAATATGCCGTATTATCGGAAGAATTCAGGTAAAAATATTCATTCACGACAGGATTAAGGCGTGATAATTCGAGCCTGCCGGAATTTATCGCCGCGCTATCCAAAACTTTTATCTCCTCTAAAATTCTGGAGGTAAGCAAGCGGGCATTCTGGTGAACCTCTTTGACCGCATGCGCATGCTTGGCAATCCTGATGGTATCGCGCACAAATCCGTAAAAAACCGAAACTATAACCACTATTATGGCGGCATAAACCATCATTTCGATCAAGGTAAAACCTCTCTGGCAAGAATTTTTATCAATATTTTTTATCATTTTATATTCTGAGACTTGAGAAAATCCATATTCAACTTTCGTCTTGACCGAAGGGAGAGGTGCCTCGATCACGGATATTGGCCATTATAAGCGGATTCTCATCGCGTTTCGCTCCGTTCGAAGTGACAATGGATGGTTTTTCTCAAGTATCATTCTTAAAAATATTCTTAATGTTAGTGTATTCGTAGTATTTATGGATTTTCCCAGGCCGTGAATATTTTCTGGATGCTTCTTTTTTTCTCGTGGCCTTTGGACTCCCATCTGACCGTGATTGTCACCAATTTCATGTCCGGCCTTGCCGAAGACGGAGGGGTGTAATTAATATTTCCCAAGGCGTCAATCTCAATATTCTCAATCTTAATTATTCTATAATATCCTTGG
>CAZAFZ010000136.1:0-3096 GCA_964484745.1 uncultured Gammaproteobacteria bacterium
TTAAAATAATTTGCTAATGTATCATTGCTTGCAGATATTTTGCATATTTATTAAGTAAAGCATAAATTTATGCCAAAAACAAGGCTATTGGTTCTTGCGGCCGTTTTTTTCATGGCTTTTCCGCTGGCGGCATTGGCCTACAACATCAGGTCGGGTTCTTCAATCAGCGTCAGCAAGGACCAGCCGGTAGATGGAAATTTATATGCTTTTGGGCAAACGATTGCCGTGGATGCGGATGTGAAGGGTGACGTTATCTGTGCAGGGCAAGCCATAACGATTAACGGGAACGTCGAGGGCTCGGTTTTGTGCGCAGGCCAAACGATTACGGTAAATGGAAAAATCGACGGCAGCGCCGGAATCGCGGGCGACTCGATTACTATCAATAATACGATCAACCGCAGCTTGAACGTATTTGCGGCTTCGCTGGTATTTGCCGAAAAAGCATCTACCGGATGGGACTTGATGGTAATGGCAGGCAAGGCAGAGCTGAGAGGAGATATCGGCCGGGATTTGTACGGCCGCCTTGAAGAGGCTCGGATCTTTGGAAAAATCGGCCGCAACGTAGAGCTTAATTTGGGCGATAATATGCAACAAACTCCGTTAAGCGAGAGGGGCTTGGCAGTCGAAGAAAGCGCTGAAATCAACGGCAATCTGGAATATACGGCCGTAAAGGACGCGATAATCAAGGAAGGAGCCGTAGTTAAGGGTGAAACCGTCAAGAAACAGCCTAAATCCCGGGAAAGGGAGCCGGTTATGGCCTGGGCGCGCGGGAAAGTTTATTCCATTTTTGCGGCCCTGATCATCGGCCTGGCCCTGGTCAGCTTATGGAGGGTGCCGGTCGAAAAAATTACCGACCTGATGCTTGAAAAAGCCGGAGCGACGATCGGGTGGGGTCTGCTGGTCTTAATTTTAACTCCTGTTTTAGCTGCGTTATTAGCAATTACTATCATCGGTTTTCCGCTTGCTATTGCCATAATGTGCCTTTGGGCCGTTTTGCTGACGGCCAGCAAGGTGATAGCTGCTATTTTAGTCGGCAGAAGCTTGGTTGAAAGGTTTTGGGCAACGAAAAAAACATCTATCATCTGGGCCATGATTATCGGAATTATCGTGCTATATATTGTCTTTGCCATTCCGATAGTCGGACCCCTGGTTGCTTTTGCCGCCATGGTTTGGGGCGTTGGCGCTCCCTTCCTGTATTTAAAACAGAAAGCAATGAAATAAAGGAGTCGGCCGCGCTAAAGCGCACGGGCAACAGCGAGCCATTAAGCCAAGTCCTTGAAAAAACGGATAAAATCCGTTTTTTTCATTGTCTAAGCAGCTTTTTTTTGGTATTATAATGCTATATTTATCCTAACTTATCAGTAAGAATAAAATGATATGCTCAAATTTTCGCTTAAAAGAAAAATTCTTTTTTTCCTGGCATGCTTAATCTTCGTTTTCGGTGCTATTATGGTTTTCGCCGCATTTTATTATTCGAAAAACCTGCTGATTGGCCAGAAAAAGCTGGAATTCGCCAATAAGGTTACCGGGCAAGCCCGGGAAACAGGGCAAGTTTTTTCTGGCGCCGAGGAGCTTATCAGAACAATGGTCCAGCAGAAAGAAATTATCGCCTATATGGAGGACGGCAAAAGGCAATTTCAGCGCGAAGACATCGTTGACCTTTTGCGCCAATATAATATCGGAGGATATTACGCTTCAATCTATTTAATGGATGTTTACGGAATAGTGTATTCCACCACGGACGATATATTTCTTGGCATGGATTTGAGCTTTAGGAATTATTTCAAGGAAGCGGTCCGCGACCAGCTGTCGGTAGGACTGTATACCGGTTATTACAGCAAAAAAATAGGATTTTATTTCGCCTTGCCGGTCAAGAACGACGATGGAATAGTCGGAGTATTGGCCTTTAAGCTGTTGCCCGAAAAAGTACAAAACACATTGGCGCCGGATGGAGCCGGCGGCGAAGCCTTGAATATCATGCTGGTGGACAGCGACGGGATAGTGGATATTTCAAACAACAAGGAACAGGAATATAAAAGCCTGGGACAGCTTAGCCAGGAAAAGCGCAATGCAATAATCAATGACCATCGTTTGGACGGAGTTGTTTCCGGCGTCGAAAATTTGAATTATGACCAGGTCCAGCAGGTGCTGGGCTCCATGTCCAGTACCCAGATTTTTGAATATAGCGACAAAAATACCGGGGTAATGAAAATCGCAGGTGCAGCGCGAATATCAAGCTATCCTTTTTATGTTGTTCTGGAAGAAGGGCTGGCCTCTTTCAACAGCTCTTCCCTGAAGCTTGCCATTAGCATTGCGGCTATCATACTTGCCAGCAGCATAGTAATGCTGATCGCGGTTTATTGGCTGGTGAATAGATTTTTAAAGCCAATCCCGGAGCTCATCAATTATACGGAAACAATCGGGCGGGGAAAATTCGACGCAAGAATAGAATCAGACACCGGCGACGAGCTGGACGAGCTGATCGGCAACTTGAATGAAATGGCCGGAAGATTGGAGGCGTATTATAAGCTGCTGCAAAGCCAAATAAAAATAAAATCAGGCGATGTCCAGAGGAAAATCGATGAAATTGAATTGAAAAATAAGCAGATAGCAGAGATTAGGGGCAAGCTGCATAATTTGCTTAAAGAGCGGAAATAAAAGAAATAGGACCGGCTGAAGGCAGTAAAGCCGAAGAATAATTACTATTAATTCCATATTGTATGGATATAAATCCGAAAATATTCAAAGCTTACGATATCAGGGGGGTCTATGGAAAGGACTTTGACGATAGCACCGCCTATAAGATCGGCCTGGCATATGCGTCAATGCGCAAAGAGGAGCTGAAAAGCAAAAGCAGCCTGACGGTCGCAGTGGGTTGCGACATGAGAATCTCTTCCCCGTCCCTGACATCGAATCTGATACGCGGGCTTACCGAAGGGGGGATTGATGTAGCGGATATCGGGCTGGCTTCAACCCCGACATTTTATTTTGCCGTGGCCCATTACGGCTTTGACGGAGGAATCATTGTTTCCGCTTCGCACAATCCCAAAGAATATAATGGATTCAAGCTGGTGAGGGACAGGGCGATTCCGATTT
>CAZAFZ010000137.1:0-3042 GCA_964484745.1 uncultured Gammaproteobacteria bacterium
ATCCTTGGTGATCTTCCACCGCTTCTTCCGTGCCCGCAGGCAGATTCTCCAAGCTCCAGCTTGCACCGGATTTAGCCAGCTTATAATCGCCTTGCGGACTTTCCTCCCAGCAGCTTGTATAGCCAGGCAGCGGTTCGCAGCCGCAGCTATCGCAATCCGGCATGGAAACGCAATGGCAAGCGAACAACGCGCTCGTTTGGGCGCTGATTATTTCCATCGGCTCCTGCATCAGAATGGAGGCGATAATCTGCTCCTTGCTGGCTTTATCCAGCTCGCTGGCAGAAATCAAAAGCCGGCCGATGCTTACTACAATCAAAGAAACCAGGCCGAGAGTAATTACGACTTCCACGATCCCATAGCCTTTTGGCTTGCCTTCCATATACTAAACGTTTAAATAATTAATCCCCGACGTTAATTCTGCCGGTTTCATCAATCGCGATGATTTTTTTATTTTCATCAGAAAGCCCTATTTCTATTGTTTTACATGAGGTTTTTCCGGTCAAACGGTCGAAAATGACGTCTGAATTTTCGCCGCTGATGATCTTTATTCCCGCAACCAGCTGATATTCATTAACGGGTTTTCCGGTAGCCCAATCATTTCCTTCAAAAATTGTATAGCCGGCTGACGCAAAATGGACTCCATGTCCGGTCCCGCCCATTGCAATAACTGAATCATTTTGGGCTTTGCGGAGGGCCCTGATAATTTCATTGGAACTATTCTTCAGGGCGACATTTTCCTTGATCGCATGGTAGGAAGGAATGCTGGCAACGATTAAAAGCGTAAAAATGCCTAAAACGAACAGCAGTTCGATCAAAGTGAACCCGCTGCATCCCCTATAATGCTTTAAATTGTTTCCGAAAAGTTCCATATTGGCAAAAGTATTGAAACAGCGATAAAACCTACTGTGATTCCGACCGTAACCAACAGGAAGGGTTCGATCACCGATGACAAATTGGTGAATGTGTTATAAATCGATTTTTCATAGAATAACGCGATCCGGTTGAACATATGGTCGAACTTGCCGGTACGCTCCCCGATTTCGAGCATCCTGATCACATCAGGCGGATATAATTTCGGATAGCCGTGCATTACATCGGTCATGGGTATTCCCTTCCTGACGAACTGGATGCTGGATTCGATCGAAGTCTTATAATGGGTATTCTGGCAGACATCAGCGGCCAATTTGAGGGAATTGTCGATGGACAATCCCGAAAGCAAGGGGGCGCTCATGGACCTGCTGAAACGGGCGATATTGAACTCTTTGACGATTTTTCCTATTATCGGCAGGGCAAAAAGGAACTTCTCCCAATAGCGCCTGCCCTTCGGCCGCTTAACAGCATGGATCAGCAGCATAATAAGTAATATTATTCCTGCCAAAACCAATATTCCGTATTTAACCAGGAAGTCGCTGAGCGAAATCATTACGCGGGTTGGCAGCGGCAGCTCCGCTCCATACTCTTTCAACGTCGAGGCGATGGTCGGAACGACGAAGGTAAGCATCAGCGCCACAACCGCGATAGCAACAAAGATAATGATCACGGGATAGATCATGGCTCCCCGCGTTTTGGTCAGCAGATCGTAATCCTTTTCCTGCTGTTCAAGCAGATGGTTCAGCGTTTGTTCGAGGGTTCCGCTTTCTTCGCCGACCTTGATCAAATTGATGAAATAGCTTGAAAAATATTTTTTATGCGCGGATAAGGCGGCATGCAGTTTCTGGCCGCCGATGATCCGGTGGTAAATGTCGTTCATGATTTCCTTCATTTTAGGGTTACTGGTCTTTTCCGCTGCGATTTTGATGGCTTGGTCCAGCACGATGCCGGACTCCATGAACGAATGCAGATGGCGGGTAATGTAAATCATTTCCAGCCTGCCTACTGTTGAAAATACAACCAGATTCCACCAATCGCGGGTGTTTTCGCGCTTGAGGTTAATGACCATCATATTCTGCTTTTCCAAAGCTTTGATGGCCGCTTTCCTGCCGCCGGCCGGAATCGTTCCTTTAACAACACTGTTATCTTCATCCAATGCGGAATAATTGAAATTAAATTTAAGCATATGCGTCTTTTTACTCCTTGGTTACCCTTAATATTTCGTCAAAAGTGGTATGGCCGCTGAAAACCTTTAATATTCCATCTTCCAGCATGGTAATGGCATCGCGGGATAAAAGGTAATCCTTAACGGCTTCTTCGGAGGGATTTTTAAGAATAATATTTTTAAGCTCTTCGTCAATTTTCAATACCTCATATATGCCCATCCGGCCTTTAAAGCCGGTAAAGTGGCAATCCGGGCAGCCTTTTCCCCGGTAAAACCGGATATTATCAAGGCTTGCATCCTTATCGGCCAAGCCTGATCTTTTCAGCTTTTCGAGAGTTTGATCCAGATTCAATAAGGCGCTGTAGCCATTTACCGCCTTTTCCGCCGGCCTAACCGGCGTTTTGCAGCGTTCGCATATTTTGCGGACCAGACGCTGTCCGATTGCCAGGTTAAGGACCGGACCGAGCAAAAACGGCTGTACGCCCATTTCCGAAATTCTTTGCGGGGCCAAAAAAGCGCTGTTGGTATGCAAGGTCGACAGCACCAAGTGCCCGGTCATCGCGGAATGGACCGCGATGCTGGCCGTATCCACGTCCCTGATCTCCCCGATCATGATGATATTGGGGTCCTGGCGCAAAAGCGCGCGGAGCCCGATGGCAAACGTCAGGCCTTGCAGCGGCTTGATCTGCATCTGGTTGATATGGTCCAGTCCGTATTCGATCGGATCTTCAATCGTGCAGATATTTACTCCTTCTTTATTGAGCATTCTTAAAATCGTATACAAAGTGGTAGTCTTTCCGGAGCCGGTCGGCCCGGTAACCAGGATCATCCCGTGCGAAGACTGTATCTCCTGCTTCAGCGTTGCCAGATGGGATTTGTTCAAGCCCAGCTTCGCAAGCGTAAAATTCTTCTGTTTCATTTCCAACAGCCGCATGGCGACTTTTGGGCCGTGCAAAGTCGGAATGACCGAAACCCTGACCGCGATTTCCTGGTTATTATAGTCATAT
>CAZAFZ010000138.1:0-3042 GCA_964484745.1 uncultured Gammaproteobacteria bacterium
AGAAAAAATGATATTGAACAGACTGGCCAGAAAAGACGCGCGCCGGGGAGCTATTTTCGACGGATTTCCCAGAAATATCAAACAGCACCATTTTATCCTGGGTATTTTAAAAAGAAAGCCCGGCGCCGGCGATAAATTTTACGCTATTTATATCAAGGTCAGCGACAGTGAAGTAAAACGGCGCTTAAGCAAAAGACGGGTCTGCGACTGCGGCGCTTCTTATCATCTTGTGTATAACCCGACTAAAAAGAAAGGCATTTGCGATTTATGCGGCAAAACGATCTATATGCGCCCTGACGATAAGCCTTCGGTAATAAATCAAAGGCTGAAATACTACCACAAAACAGCCGGTCCAATCCTGAAAGACTGGGAAAAGCAGGAGCTGCTTTACAGGGTGGATGGGGAGCGCGATATTCGCACTATCCATAATGAACTTTTGCGCTTTGTCGTAAAAGCGTTAAACTCAAAATCCGGAATCATTTTAAAATAACACCTCATGCGAAAATTTAGTAACTAATCCGGTTTGCTCCGCATGGCGCAAGCCGATTAAGGATATGATCAGGATCAAGAGCGAACAGGAGATCAGTATTTTGCGCGAAGGGGGCAAAAAATTATCAAGGATAGTGCGTTTATTGTCAAGGCAGGCCCTTCCGGGGTCGAATACTGCCGACCTGGAACACATGGCTTTACAGCTGATAAAGAAAACCGGCGGCCGCCCGGCTTTTAAAGGCTATAAATCAAATCCTGAAGCAAAGCCTTTCCCGACAGCTTTATGCACTTCGATTAACGACGAAATCGTCCATGCTCCGGCCCTGCCGGGCAGGATGCTTAAATCAGGTGATTTGCTCAAAATCGATGTAGGCATGGAATACCCGAATTTCGCCAATCTGTCTCCAAAAAAGAGCTATTATTTCAGTAAAATGAATGTCACTGCCAAAGGGTTTTATACGGACATGGCAGTAACGATCCCTGTCGGCAAGGTTGAGAAGCAGGCAAAATCTCTTTTAAGGACCACCAACAAGGCGCTGATGCTCGGCATCCGGCAGATCAGGCCCAATAAGACCTTGTTCGATATTTCCAAAGTGATCCAGGATTATGTCGAAAGCCACGGCTTTTCCGTGGTCAGGGAATTAGTCGGGCATGGCGTAGGCTACGGCGTGCATGAAGAACCGCAGATCCCAAACTTCGTACCTAAGAACGGGGGTTTTGAGAATATTGTCCTCAAGCAGGGCATGGTGCTGGCAATCGAGCCGATGGTCAATATCGGAACGTGGGAAATCGCCCTGGCCGACGACGGCTTTACCTACTGCACCAAGGACGGCCAGCTGAGCGCGCACTATGAACATACGGTAGCGGTAACGAAGACGGGGTATTTGATAATTACCGAATGACTTAAATTTAATTCAAATCAACGAATGTAATCCAAAGCTACTATTTATTTTCTTTATGATAGCTATTATTCGCAGATTCGGACTGAGCTTAAATAATTATGCGTTATCTCGGCATTGATTACGGTGAAAAAAGGATAGGCATAGCATTGGGAGACAGTGAAACAAAAATCGCCACCCCTTACGGGGTGGTAGATTCTATTGACGGGGTCGTAAAATTGGTGAAAGCAGAGCAGATCGAAGAGATCGTGATCGGAGTGCCTTATCGGCTTAACGGTTCAAAGAACGGTGCAATGAAAGACAAGGTCGAGGATTTCATGCGCAAAGTCAGCGCGCGGACAGGCAAAAAAGCGCATTCCGTGAATGAGATGCTGACCAGCAAAGCAGCCGATTCGCTTTATTTTAAAATTGAATCCGTCAAAAAAGACCGTGATGCGGTTGCCGCCATGCTGATATTGCAGGATTTTTTGGATACCTTAAAAAGTTAATATGAGCAATACCTATAACATTAGCGCCCTGGTATTGGCCCGCCGCCCCTATCGGGAAAACGACCAATTGGCAATATTGTTCAGCCGGGAATTGGGAAAAATCGAGCTGGTGGCAAGGGGAGCCAAAAAAACCGGATCCAAACTGGCAGCCCATCTTGAACCTTTCAATCTATCCGAAATCATGGTCATTAAAGGCCGGAAATTCGATTATGCCGGAAGCATCGCCGGCATCAGAAGCTATTATGGAGTGAAATCCAGTCTGCTTAAAATTCTTTATGCCGGTAAAGCTTTAAGCGCGGCCAGTCATGCCCTGAAGCCGGAGCAAAGCGAACCGCGGGCTTTTACGCTGCTGCTTGAATATCTGGATCTGCTTGATGCGCTGGAAACAAGCGTCCGAAGCAGGCATGATCTGCTGCTTGCCGCTTTTCTGTTGAGATTTTTCTCCAGCCTTGGCTATGAGCCGGAATTGGCTAGCTGCTTGTCTTGCAGGAATAAAATAGAACAGACAGAAAACATATTTGACTGGCTGAAAGGAGGATTGGTCTGTCCAGGGTGCTATAGCGCAATAGGCGAAAAATCCGCAGATAAAATTTCAAGCGATTGCATTAAAATCATCAAGTTCAGCCTTAAATACGATTTAAGCTCCGTAGCCAGGCTGAGGCTTGAAAAAAAATTGATAAAAGAATATATTGGAATAACCAGCACATTCATAAAAATACAGGCAGCAAAATAAAGGAGGTGAGCTAATTGGAAAAGTACGGTCTAGACATTTACCGGCAGGGGAAATACGAAGTCGTGGAAATATCGTTTAATAAGGTTATCATCACGGTTTGCGAAAATAAGCAGAGGCAAAATTATGAAAAATTCGAAAATTGCCCCCTGGCTTACAGAATTTGCCTGAGCATTTCCATGATACGCGATTGGAAAAGTTTTTCCTGCAAATACTGTTATTTCGATATTTTCAGCAATGAATCCATGGATTTCTTTCGCACTCGCCTGATCCAGGAACAATTGGAATGGTTATATGCTTTTGCCCCGCTTGCATCCACATTTCTTTACGGCAGCAAAAGCGAGCGGGAAGAAGAGTCTCCCGTTGCGGATATCATCCAAACAAATCAATTTGCGAAAAAATTGGTTTCTTCCGTTCCCAGAACAGCCGAAAAACA
>CAZAFZ010000139.1:0-3003 GCA_964484745.1 uncultured Gammaproteobacteria bacterium
GCGGCTTCGATCTGCCGGCCGGCCCCTGACCGCTGGATGGATTTTGGCAATATGTTTTTGATGTCGGTAAACATAATATAATCCGTATGTTATGAATGAATATCCTAATACTCCGAATTAGCACAATCCGAATCACCCGAATATTTATCCGAATAATATGAATAATTATTATATATTAATGTAACTTAGCATTCAAATAATTTGAAGCTTGTTCGGATAAAAATTTATCATTCGTTATGTCCATTCGGGGCATTCGGATTATATCTTTCGGAATTCGCAGATGCCGTTGAAGTCGCAATAGGCGCAGAGAAAGCCGGGCTTGGGAGCAAAGTTGCAATGGCGGATTTCCTCGATAACCGTCTTGTATTCGCCTTCCAGCTTCTGCATATCTTTTTCCTGGGCTTCAAAACTCAAAACCGCGCCGTTCTCCAGATAATGGAAGGACAGCTTGGAAGCTTTGGCTCCGAACAGCTGCTCGAAAGCGATCTTGTAGAGGATCAGCTGCTTTTTATCGGAATATTCGAGCCTGTCTTTCGGCGAGCCGGTTTTGTAGTCGATCAGTTCAAAAGTCCCGTCCGACAGCGCATCGACCCTGTCGATCGCACCGCGGAAATAATAGCCGGAGATTTTGGCCGAAAAATTTTTCTCGAGAAACCTGATTTCCGGCCAGCCGTGCTTGTCAAGCTTATCGTAAAAATCTTCGAGGATTTCCCGCCCTTTTTTCTTGTACTTTTCCCTTTCTTCCTTGCTGCGGTAGCCGTCGGGCAGCCAGTTTTTTTCATAAATCGATAGAAGCGCCGCGAAATCAGGTTTTTTAAACCGCGCGCTTTGCTTTCCCTCCGCATTATCGAACAAGCCGCCCTGGATGGCGGAGCCGGATATCAAAGGAGCCAGATAATCCCTGAGGGTGTCATGCATTACTCTGCCGAAGATGAAGGTCGGCTTTTCGGGTATCGGAATTTTCAGGATAAATGCGTACTTATATTGCAATGGACAGTTGCTGTACGCTTCAACCTGAGAAAATGAAAATTTTTGAGGCAGCTCATAATTGATCCTGCCTGCGGGTTTTGCCCCTTCTGCCTGTTCCAGCGCTTTGGCCAGTTCATGGCCGGCTTTCCGGCTTTTAACGGCATCCACCGTTTCAAAGCCCGCTTCCTTGAGGAATACCGAGGGCTTTTTTCCGCGGGCTCCGCCATAATCGCTGGCGCTGGTCAGGTACAGCGTGTCGCGCGCGCGGGTTATAGCCACATAGAACAGCCTCCGTTCCTCCTCGATATGGGTTTCTCCTTCCGGCAGCTTCTCGCGCACCAAGGCATCCGGGATGGAAATTTTTTCGCCCCTTGAGACGGTCGGAAACTTTTTATCCACCAGATTGACTAAAAAGACATTTTTGAACTCCAGCCCTTTGGCGCTATGGACAGTCATAATTTTAACGGTTTCCGCATCCGACATGTCGAGTTTCAAATATCCGGTCTCTCCGGCTGACTGCTCCATTTCGATCACCTCCAAGAGGTCCTTGACCCGCATGTCCGCATTATTTTTTTCCAACTCCCGCACTTTTTGGTAGAATTGGTTCAGCTGGTCGAAAATTTCAAGGTCTATGTCGTGGTCCAATCCTTTGAGCAGGCCGGAATCGTAGGCGAATTTCACGAATATATTGCCCGGCACTTCCCTTTTTGCCAATTCGCTGTGCTTCTTGATGAGCGCCAGCAGCTTGTCGATATTGAACACCGCTTGCGGTTCGATATCCGGAACCGCGTGGACTTTCTCCAGCGCTTCATATAAGGACAAGGCTTTCTTTTTGGCGAATCGGATCAAATTGACGATATCCCTGTATCCGACCTTGAAATTTTCCATATTCAACACCCGATAGAGAGCTGCCGATTCATGGTAATTATCGAGCAGCTTCAGATAGGAAATCACGTCTATGATCAGCGGCTTCAAATACAGGCCGCGGGCCGAAACGAACTGGTTCGGAATGCCCCGCCTGGCCAGCTCATCCTTGAATTTTTCGGCTGTATCATTGGCCCGGACCAGGATGGCGAAATCGGACCATTTTGCCGCACGGGCGTTGTAGATTTCTATTATTTTATCTGCTACGCCTTCGGTTTCATCGGCTTCGGTTTCGAAATGCAGATGTTCGACCAGGCCGTTTTCGATTCGGGCATTCTCCAGTTTTTTATTCACTTTCAGCTTGGCCTCCAGCCGGTTGGGGTTATTGTGCTGGATGAAACCGTAAGCTGCATCGAGAATTTTTTTCAGGCTGCGGTAATTTTCCGAAAGCACGATTTCTTCGGCTTGCGGATAATCGTCCTTGAACTGCAGGATATTGGAAAGTGAAGCCCCCCTGAATTTATAGATTGCCTGATCATCGTCGCCCACGACCATTAAATTGTTTTTTGGAGCAGCTAAGACTCTGATTAATTCATATTGGGCCCAATTGGTGTCCTGAAACTCGTCTACCATGATATATTTGAATTTATTGCGGTATTTTTCCAGGATATTCGGCCGTTCCGCAAACAGCTTAAGCGTATAGCGGATCAAATCGCCGAAATCCAGATAGCTCTTGTCGAGTAAAAGCTGGTTATATTGATGGTATGCATTGGCAAGTTCACTGATGCGCTTAGCCTCCAGTTCATCTGTCGAATTCCCAGTTCCCAGTTCCCAATTCCCAATTATGGATTTATCATTGCTTTTTTTATCTTTTTTCTTACTTCTTACTTCTGACTTCTGATTTTTTCTCCCGCTGAGCATCCTGTCCTGGTTCTGCTCCAACTCTTCCGCATATTTCAAATACTCGCCGGCTGGAATATTCTCGTCTTTCAATCTGGAAAAATGCTTTAGGAGCTCGTGGATGAATTTGGTGGGATTGCCCAAAGGACGATAATAATCCAAATCGAATTCATATAAATTCTTCCGAACCAGCATCCATTGCTGGGTCTGGTCGAGCAGCTTAAAATCGCCCGGCAAACCGATGTCAATGGCGTGTTCGCGCAGCAGCCT
>CAZAFZ010000140.1:0-2987 GCA_964484745.1 uncultured Gammaproteobacteria bacterium
CTTCTTTGTTGATTTTGATTCCGGCATACGGTTATTGCTATTTAAAACTTATCTCAAAAATAGCTTTAAGCCATTTTTAAAAATTTTCGCTCGAAAATCCGTCATGCTGCCGATAGTACCGCTGCGAAAGCGGCGCATACGAATGCTTAATTGAAAACTGGGTAAAAATGGCAGGGTTGCTTGGGCGTAATTTTCGAATTTTGACCGCCTTCCCGCTTCGATTCGCGACGCGAAGCGAAGCGAGGGCATGCTCGGGCGGGACAGGCGGAGGGAAAAGACCGAAGCGAACCAAGGATTATTTCTTTGATGGATTCCGGCTAGTTGATTAACGTGCCTTTGAATTTCTTGCCTTCGATATAAGCAGCCAGGTTGGGGAGATTCTTGCCGTTCATGATGGCAACCGTTAAGCCAAGCGTCTCGCCTTTGCGCGAAGCGATCGGATCGAAAGGCGCGTTCATTCCCGGAATCCATTTGCTGCCGACCAATTTCTTAAAAGACGGCCAATCTATCTTCTCGATTTTTTCGGCATCTTTATGCTTTTTCGGATCTTTGCCGTAGACATAATCGACATTGGAAAGGTTGACAATTTTTTTTATTCCATATTCCTGGGCAATCATTGTCGCGACATAATCGGTTGACCAGCCCGGCTTCCAGCCGCCCGCCAAAACGACCTTTCTGGATGTTGAGCGATGAAAGGTCGGATTTTTAATTACTTCCGGGAATGCAACATCGTGAAAAATCGTGCGCAGCAGGTGGGCATTCAGCCTGGTGGAATGAATACCCAGCCAATCTACATCTTCAGGCTTAACCCTGACAACTTTCTTGGCCGCCAACCCGTAATTCCTGGCTGTCGCGCCTCCCCCGCAGACAATAAAAAATTTCCTGCCGGCCTTAATTTCCTTGATTATCAGATTTCTGAACTTTTTCAGAAATTTCCAGTCAATTCCTCCGCCGGGAACAATCAATGATCCGCCGAGTGAAATAATGAAGGCGTTTTTATCGGACATAATTTTATGATTCTGCCATAGTTAAAATAACCATCTTTCCAATTTTAACAAACTTATCGCCGCATTGCAATCGTCCGGAATAAATAAAGGCATCCGCTTGGGATGCCTCATTCGATAATATTAATACCGCAGCTTTGGCTCATTTCCAGTTCAGCCAAAATTCTGGCTTGGATAATCAAATCCGAACAGCTTTCCGCAGGCAACCGGCCGGCTTGATAATTTTTATAGCAATCGATTACCCGCGAGTGAATAATGGTAAACAGCCGTTTGCATCCGGGGCAAACCTTCAGGTGCCAAACCAGGGCCTGCCGCAATGCTGCGGTCAAGACGGTCCCGTTCTCTGCGATTGAAAGCAGAATGTTTTCGAAGTCCATGAAAGTCAAGCAGCTATCGACAAAATAAAGGTTGCCTGCTTTCTTGAATGCGCCCGTCTTGATCAGAGTGCGGGCATATTTAAGTTTATAAGGAACAGCCGGAACGGATTCATGGCCCAATTTTAACCCTCCTTAAATATGCGGATGTTCATTGCCGGTTTTCGCCTGCTTGCCGATCAAATAATAATTATAATTATCTTTATAAGCTTTTTCTATTTCAATCCCGGCGCGAACCGCGCACTCGATCAGTTCGCCAAGCGTAAATGCATGGTAATACCGCTTACTGCCGCTTTTGGCCCATTCGAACATAAAGTCTCCCCAATCCATTCGGTGTTTTCCGGCCATTTTTAAACAGGTATATTTAGCCAATTGGAGCAAATGTTCCGGCTTGTTCCAAAATTGCCAGGCAGTTAAAATTATTTTTCCTCCCGGTTTGAGCTTTTTAACCATTTGCCGGATTGCTTTTATGCGAATGTTCATTCCTGGCAGGTTATGGATGACTGCGACGCAAAAAATATAATCGAATTTTTCGGTAATGGCCGGATTGCCGTCCAAGTCGAGTATATCGCCGTACACGAATCTGCCGTTCGGCACAGCCCAGCTTGAACGGGCGAATTCGATGAATTTATAGTTGTTGTCGACGCCGACGTATCTGACAGGCTTGAGCCGGAAAACCTGCAACAACCGGCCGTTCCCGCAGCCGGCATCCAATACCGAATCTCCCCTTTGCACCATTTCGGCTAAACGGACGAGTTCCGGCCAGATGACTTTTTGGCGCGTTTGGTTAAAGTCCTCGGCGATTTCATCATAATTCTGTTTCACCAGATCGAGCAAGCTCTGTTCGGTTTCATTATCCATATTATTACTTAAACATAATTTTTTAAGACGCATTTTTTTGCGCCTATTTACATTATTTCATATTTCCTGGCAAAATAAAAGCCGGGCCGGCCGGCTATTCAATAACGAAAACGCTCTTCAGCCGGATTTTCCGGAGGCTGCCAGCACCAGCTTGATTTCGTCATAGGTAATTTCCCCGTCATCCAGCTCTTCCATGATCGGCTTTAATTTACCTTTCCCCGCTTTCTTTTGCGCTTTCAAAATTTTATTTATCTTGTCTCTGGTGATGAATTTTCCGATATCGATATCCTTGCCGTTCTCCATCAGATAGCATAAATGGCCGATTACCGTTCCGGCAGTCAAATTCCGCTCGCGGGCAATTTCTTCAATGCCCATTCCCTGATTATAAAGGTCGTAGGTGGCAAGCTGGGTTAGCTTGGTCGCCAACCCGGACATGGCGGAATGCCTGGTATCAACCCTATAATCCGGCCTCCGTTTTAGAGTCCGCTTTCTGCCGCCGGCAAATTCTCTCCCGGTAGCCGCCTTCTTGAAATCGTTCAGGCAGTTATCGCATTTTGCGCAGTTATCCGCTCCCCTTTCGCCGAAATAATCGAGGATAAAAGCCTGGCGGCAAAAATTATGAAACACATATTCTTCCATTAAATCCAGCTTCTGGTAGGCTTTCTCGAGTTTTTTCTTCAATGACCAGCGGTCCAGTTCAACGGCATTGGCGGGAATCCTTTTTAAAATCATTATTTCGGTTCCCTTG
>CAZAFZ010000141.1:0-2956 GCA_964484745.1 uncultured Gammaproteobacteria bacterium
CAGCGTTCAGGAACCGGCCGTGGAAGAAGTAGCGCCGGTTGCGGAAGAAGCGGCAGCGGCAGCCGAGGGCAAAGAAAAGCCGGAAGCCGAAGCAGAGCAGGGGCCTGCTGCAGAAAAAGAATAAATTTTTTGCTTGGTTAAGCAATCAATTCTCAGTAAAATAAATTTTTAAGCTTAAATTTTAAGCAATTACAATTTTAATAAAAATTAGAACATTATTTTAAAGCTTCAAAATTAAATTTTAGATTGTTATTTAATGATTTTATTTATCTCGCTTCCTGGTTTTTCCGGGTTGAATTTAATTAAAGCAGATGGATAAGGCAACGCTTAAAATAAAAATAGATTCCGCATTGAATACGCTGCGGAATTTATTTGATTGGAGGAAAAAATATCTTTGGCTGCTGGCGATAGTACTGTTCGCCTGCGCCATCATAAGCCTAACTTTGGCTGCGCTATCGCTAAAACATGAACCCGGGCGCCAACCGGAAGGCCGAAGCGGACAAGAGGAAACCAGCGCTGTCTCCGGATGGGCCGAAGGCTCCGGCCAGGCGCAAGTAGCTTCAAGCGCCCCGCTGATGGTGCGCAAAATCGACGGGGTACTGGTTCCCGAAGGCCAGGATGATTTACCGGTAATTGCCGTAATGATCGAGAATCATATCGCTTCGCGCCCTCCGGCCGGATTATCCAAGGCGAATATCGTATATGAAGCCGAAGCCGAAGGCGGCATCACGAGGTTTTTGGCCATTTATTCGACCAATGAAAAAATCGACAGGATCGGGCCTATTAGAAGCGCTCGGCCATATTACATCGATTGGGCCCGCGAATACGGGGCGCTTTACGTCCATTGCGGCGGCAGCCCGGATGCTCTGGCAAAAATATGGCATGACGGCATTTTAGACCTAAACGAATTCTATCACGCCGCCGTTTTTTGGCGCGATAAATCCAGGTCGGCTCCCCATAACGTATTCAGTTCATCGGAAAAACTATACGGCTATTATATCCAGGAATTGAAAGGCGAAAAATCGCAATACGATCCCTGGATGTACAAGGATGAAGAGCCGCCGGAGAACAGGGGCAACGAGGACAAGATCGGCATTCCGGCCAGCAAATCAGATTATTCGGTGGAATGGAAATACGACCGCACCGGTAATCTCTACGCGCGGTGGTACGGCAGCACCAGGCATGCCGATGAGGACGGCGCGCCGATAACCGCCAAAAATGTAGTGGCGATTTTTACGTCCAAGTCGGTTGTTGATGATGAAGGGCGCCTGAATTTCAAAACGACCGGCAGCGGCAAAGCCCTATTCTGCCTTGACGGCAGCTGCCGCGAAGGCTTTTGGTCCAAACCCGCCGCGAAAGGCAGGACGGAGTTCACCTACCGCGATAAAGCGACTGTCAGGCTTAATTCCGGGGCTACCTGGATCGAAGTTCTGCCCGCTTGGGCGGATGTAAATCTGACCACTACGATCGCCGATTGAACGCCCGCGAATATGCAAATCAGATGCAAATATTACGATAAATGATAATATTCGTCATTGCGGGGAGTGAAGCGGCGAAGAAATCTTTTTGGCCGCGTGACGCGTAATGCATAATGCCAAACGCGAAAAGCTGAATGTACATAAAGTTGAAAGTTATAAAGTGCGGAGCGCAGAGCAATAAGAAAGATTAAATGATTCAAAGATGGAAAGCAGGAAAGATAATATAGCCGAAAGCCTAAAAGCTTGAAAGTCATATGTTGTCAGTCGTTAGTCATTAGCCAATATTCCATCGGATTGAATGATAAAAAGGAAATATAATTGAAAATCAAGGCATTTTAGGAATTATTTAAAAATTACAAAATTTAAAAATAATAATTTTAATTATTATAGTGGCAAAAAACCTGGCCGGCAGGTTTTTTTGATGCTTGTGGATTTCCAATGCGGCTTAGTATTTAAAAACATATACTTCGCCGTCTCCGAATTTCTGCCAGGACGAAGCTTCGAGCTTGGCCTCATCGAGTATTTTAGGAAAAGCCCACCAGTATTTATTCAATACGAAATAGCCTTCCTTGACCCCTGCCAGGTCCATGGCTTTTTGCATGGTTTCGCGGGAAGGATAATCGTAAACCATGTCCAGATAGTAGCCGTACAGCGGACCGCCGGTCGGCACCGGATAATAGAAGATTTGCGCAATGAATTTATTATTGCACGACAGGTCATTTTCCCGGCAGCCGTTCCTGGCATAATATTTTTTAAACCCGTATTCATTAAGCGCGGCTGCGCTGACCTGCTGGTCGGCAAGCACGATAAAGTCTTGGACTGCATTATCGTTTATCCAACGGACTGCCTCGATGTCATTCTTGCCGGTTGAATACCCGCGTGAATTGAAAAAATTATCCTTGCGCGGGTAAGAACAGTAAAGCGATGCGGTTATTAAAGCCGAAAAGAAAACAAACCATGCCAGCCTGACAATTATATTTTCGGACAGAATGGCTTCAACCAGCCGGAGCAAAGCCATGAGCATGAATGGTAGAAGGAAGATGATCGCCAAGACCAGCAGGCGTTCGGCAAAATTGTCTTTTTCGTAATCGATCAGGTAGTCGAAAGGAACCGCCAGGGTCAGGAAATATGAAAAGAATAATGATGCGCCGGCTGCCAGGTTAACGGCTAAATTTTCCATGCCCGGCGATTTTTTATAGACCATGAATCCGCCCATAATCAGGGCGATGATGATCCAGGATACGTTAAATCCGTAAAGATACGCCAGATTCAGGAAGACCCCTTGGCCGGAAGGGGCCGCAAAATTCAGCCACTGCAAGAAAGCAGAAAAATTTTCCCAAGAGAATTTCAGCTCCGAGCCTGGCGATGACAGGACAAACAGCACCGGCATGGCGAACACCAGCAGGACACTAACCGCTCCCAAAAGGATTTTTGATCTGTAAAAGCCATGCAGCCAGATCATGGCCAGGTAAAGGATG
>CAZAFZ010000142.1:0-2931 GCA_964484745.1 uncultured Gammaproteobacteria bacterium
TTTTATGATCCAAGTTGAATCAAGATTAAAAGTTGCGGACAACAGCGGCGCCAAAACAGTATTGTGCATCAAACCGCTGGGAGGATACCGCCGCAGATATGCCCGAATCGGCGACATGATAATTTGCACCGTCAAAGAAGCGGTGCCGCATGCGCCCATTAAAAAAGGCGATAAAGTGTATGCGGTAATCGTCAGGACCAAGAAGGAAATCAGAAGGAAAGACGGAACCTATTTAAGGTTCGGCGATAATGCCTGCGTGATCATCGATAAGGCCAAAAAAGAGCCTAAGGCAACCAGGATTTTCGGGCCGATTGCCCGCGAGGTCAGGCTAGCCGGTTATGCCAAGATAGCATCATTGGCGCCGGAAGTTTTATAAATTGCTTTACGCCCGGATTTTAATTGCGTGATAAAAATTGAATGCGCGAAATTAAAATCCGGACATAAAGCAGGCACATTAAACAAACAAGGAGGCGTAATGCTAAGAGAAATCAGACAAGGGATCAGCAAGCTGGAAATCAATACCTGGCGCTTAGCAAATATTGCTATCAACAAGATTGAAGATACCTTAACGAAGATTGGGGTAAAATATGATAATCTTGAGATAACCAACCTTTCGAATCAGGGGAGTAAATTAAATTCTGATATCTTGAAAGGTGATATTGCCGGCAAGATGGCGAGCATCAGGAATTTTCTTAAATTCTCGGGAGCAGAATTATTTATTGAGTACAAGATCGGTTTGAAGAATGATCCTGGTTTCGGAATACATCTGGTCGTGGCGGATTCCAAAGCCGGGGGATCTACCGGCATTTCCAGCCAATTGGTTTATTTCATGCATATTAATAACCTGGATAAAGTTATCGGAAGAGCAAATTACGGTAATGGTGTGATGGTTTTCATGTACCCTATTTAAAAGATGCGTGTAAGACAAAATTGTCTTACAATTAAAAAAGTTAACAAATTAAAATAATAAAATATTTGCAATAGCAATATGCATATTAAGAAAGGCGACAAAGTTAAAATTCTGGCAGGAAAAGACAAAGGCAAGACCGGAAAGGTATTGCAGGTTTTTAGCGCTTCGGAAAAAGCTTCGGTGGAAGGAATCAACCTATCAATCAAGCATATGCGGCCGAAAAGGCAGGGCGAAAAAGGCCAGCGCATCGAATTTCCGGCGCCGATGCACGTTTCCAGATTGATGCTGGTTTGCCCGAAATGCGGCATAGCCGGCAGGACATCCATGAAAACGGTTGAATCGTCAGGCAGCAAGAAGAAATATCGCGAGTGCAAGCGATGCAAAAATATCATAAACTAATAATATGAGATTAGCTGAAAAATATAAAAAAGAAATAGTTCCTAAAATGAAGGAAAAGTTCGGCTACACCAATATCCATGCAGTACCGAGAATAGTTAAGGTCGTTATTAATGTCGGTGCGGGCAGGCATGCCAAGGAAAAGGATTATCTTGATGAAGCGGCAAAAACGCTGGAAATGATCAGCGGCCAAAAGCCGGTATTTACCAAGGCTAAAAAGGCCATTTCTTCCTTCAAGATCAGGCAAGGCATGGTCATCGGCGTTGCCGTAACTTTGAGAGGCAAGCGGATGTATGATTTTTTGGAAAAACTGGTAAATATCTCCTTGCCGCGCATCAGGGATTTCAGGGGAATTGAAGAAAAGGCGATAGATATGAACGGCAACCTGACTATCGGATTCAAGGAACAGATCGTTTTTCCGGATATTAAGCCCGACGAAGTCAAGCATTACCACGGCCTTGAGGTTTGCATCGCAACCGCTGCTGATTCGCGCGAGGCCGGAGTTGAGCTTTTCAGGCTTTTCGGCTTCCCGCTGAAAGCCAGAGGCAAATAAACAGCAAGCATTAAATTTAAGATAAACAAATGGCTAGAAAAGCATTAATCGCCAAATCAAAGAAGAATCCCAAATATTCTACCAGGATAGTAAGGAGATGCTGGCGTTGCGGCCGAAACCGGGGCTACATGAGAGATTTCAACGTTTGCCGAATCTGCTTCCGTGAATTGGCTTCCAGCGGCAACATACCCGGAGTCACCAAATCATCCTGGTAATCCGGCCGATAATATAAATTAATTATTTTTTATATGACAGATCCCATCGCAGACATGCTTTCAAGAATAAGGAACGCTCATGCCGTGAAAAAGCAAGAAGTAATCATGCCGTCCAGCAAGATCAAATTTGGAATTGCTAAAATCCTGGAAAATGAAGGCTGGGTCGAAAAAGCGGAAATCGTTAAGTCGCGGAAAGCCAAATTCGATGAATTAAGGATTGTGCTCAAATACCTTAAGAACGGGGACGCTAAAATCAGCAGCCTGAAAAGGGTCAGTAAGCCGGGATTGAAAGTGTATGCCAAGAAAAAAACACTGCCCAAGGTCTTGAATAATTACGGGATCGCCATTATATCCACCCAGGAAGGATTGATGACAAATAAGCAGGCCAAGAGCAAGGGGCTGGGCGGAGAAGTAGTTTGCGAACTGTATTAACAGCTAGAATATATCTTAAAAATATTAAAATAATTGTTAATAGTGAACGGTTAATTGTTAAATGTTAATATATGTCAAGAATAGGAAAAATGCCAATTGAATTGCCTCAAGGCACGGGAGCTGAATTCAAAGATGGAAAAATAACGGTAAAAGGACCCAAGGGGCAGCTTTCATGCGCAGTTCCGGAGCCGGTTAAGGTGAATATAACGGATAAAGAAATAACTGTGGATATTCCCGATAAAGACGACAAGAAAGAAAAAGCATTATGGGGCTTAGTGCGAAGCTTGATCAACAATCTGGTCGCCGGGGTGAACAATCCTTTCGAGAAGAAGCTGGAAATAAACGGAGTCGGCTATCGGGCATCGGTCGGCAGCGGCAAGCTGACGCTCAATGTCGGATTTTCCCATCCCGTTGAATTTGCGCTG
>CAZAFZ010000143.1:0-2915 GCA_964484745.1 uncultured Gammaproteobacteria bacterium
TAAAGAAACAATATCCGGGTAGCGCGAGGCTTTAAGCTCAACCTGTTTGATGATCGAAAGCCTTAGATCTTTTGTGCGGTTAAACATAATCCAAATAAAATTTATGGTATAAATATAAAGCAAATCTACAAATGTAATGCCAATCTACAAATAAATATAATTATAACTGTTTTGAAAAAATTAATCAATTCTGGAAGATGGGTTGACAAATTATATAATTATGCTAATCTTAAACAAAAAGGGGGTATAATTTTGCTTGAGATCCGCTGTACCCATTGCAACGAAGTTGCTCGTTTTGAAAAAGTGTTCCAGGGAAATATTAAAAAAATTGAAGAACAATCCGGGTTTAAATTGATCCCGATCAGTCCGGAACGATCAACCGGTGGAAAGCCTTACTGCACAAAGTGCATCGCGCTGATTTCCGGATACAATAATTAATACAAATAATTTAAAGTCGCAAATTTGCGGCTTTTAATAATGGCTTTTGTATATTACGAAATTGAAGATTATATTTTATGGGATAAAATTACATCAATAATCTGCCTGGCTGCATTATCCCAGGAGTGATTATCCAGGCTTTCGGTTCCTTTCAGCCGCAGCTCCTGTATCTTATCAGGATTATTCGCCAATAACTGCATCTGGCCGGCTAACTGATTAAATTCGGACGTTTTGAAATACAAAACCGCATTGCCGCCGATTTCACGCATTAGCTCTGTGTCTGCCGTAATTACCGGCGTTCCGGCTTGCCAAGCCTCCAGCATCGGCAGGCAGGATCCTTCCAGCGAACTGGGATGGACATATATTCCAGCCCGGGAAAGCAAATCCCATTTTTTTTTATCATCAATATAACCCAGAAACTTTATTTTTTCCGCAGCTTTAGAGTTGGCTGCTATTCTTTTGATCTCTTCGTTGCCAAACCCGTCCGAACCGGCGAGCCATAGCTCCCAGTCCGGATTTGATTCTGAAAATATTCCGAATGCCCTGACCAGCACATCGACAGATTTTTTCTTTTCTATCCTCCCGATATATAAAATGTATCTCTCTCTGGCAACTGAAGGCCGAGTTTCCGCTTCAGCCGCGAAACCCGGGGAAATCACGCTGATCGCTTCCGGCTTCAGGCAAAATTCCCGTATAATCTCTTTTTTGGAAAATTCGGAAACCGTAAATATGTGCCTGGCGCGTTTAATGTTCTGCCTGGCAGCATATTCTTGCCTCATTCTTTCGGACAAAGAGTAGCTCCAGGAATGCGTTCGGAATAATATATCATGCAGAACCGCAAAACTATTTTTTGGGGCATAGTTCGGAATGTAATATGAAGACGTAAAAAAATAATCGATCGGGGAATGCTTCAATTCATTCGCCAGGTGCCGGAGGGTCCAGCCGTGGTTTCCGGGCAAAACTTTTTGGTATTCCAAGCCGATGCCGTCAATTGTCCGTGGAGTATACAACCTGACCCTGATCCCCTTCTCCAAGGCCAGAGGCAGGAGCCTTTCGATAATATTCTTGGCAACAACTTCCACGCCTGTTCTTCTGGACTGCCCCGGATACCTCGGATCTTCCCAGCGCGACGCATCAATGCCTAAAATCGGAACTCTTGGATCATTGGCCCGGATTATGCTTTTCATTTTAGATATAAATATGCTTTGGTCGTATTTTTTAGCCTGCTCTTCGCAGGCTTCTTTCCTTTGCAGGCACCAACCGGCAGTCATGGTTTTAACGCCGGCAACGACGTCTTCAACCCCGGGATTTTCCTTAATTAACAGCCCTGTCAGGCCGTCAACTGAAGATTCAACCAAACCCCCTTCTTTTACGCCCAAATAAGGCTTGCCGGATGCATTGGCTTCCAGATGGGTCATGCCGGCGTCTTCATCGATCGGTATATAAACGGCGGCGATGCATTTGCCGACCAGTTCGGCCAGCTCTGCATCGCTGGCCCAGCCTTTGATTATTATGTTCGGTGCGCCGGCTGCAATCTTTTTAACCGCCTCCAGGCGCGGACCGCCCGAAGCTATGATCAGTTTTTTATCCGGCATTGCCCGGAAAGCTGCGGCTGCCAATTCGACGCGTTTGGCTTCATCGATCCTGGACCAGGACAAATAGTAATCTTCCTGCGAAATCCACCTGAATTTATCCGTCTGGATCGGAGGCCAGACGACGGAATTGACGTCACCGCCGGTGAATTTTTTAACGCGCTGCCTGACGTGCTGCGAATTGGCGATATTATAATTCATTCTGGCAGCCGCATTAAGGTAAAGCCTTTTCCAGAATCCCGCAAACAGTGTATAAGCCGGCCTTAAATAAGCGGGATACATTTGCCTGCTGAATTCAAACTGGTCGAAAACCCGGCGCGGGGTCGTATGCGTATAGACGATTCTCATTGCCCGTTTTTTGGCATAATTAGCAACCGCCTCGGTCGCCGTCTGGCCGGAAGCGACCAAAATATCATACTGGCGGAAAATCCTGCGCTTGCGCCAAAATAAAAACCTCAACCAAAAAAACCTGGCTACTCTGGTCGTAATTATCTTTTTCGATAATACGATCAGGCTGCTGCCAAGCTTCTTTTGGAGTTCAGAGTAAGTATCGTCGGCCTTATATGCCGTAATAAAATCCGCACCGGTCTCGATTGCCAAAATCAAAGCTGTTCTTTCTCCGCCGCCCCTGAAACCAAGATGGTCGTGGACCACGGCAATTTTTAATTCCTTATCTAATAGCATATCAATCTTTATTTGTATTATACTTAAACTCCATCTGGCAAAAATATCTACCAGTAAAAACTCCTAATTCCCAATATCCAATTTCCAATAAATGTCTAATTTTTAAAAATCCCGAAAAGGGCATTAGGCATTGGGGATTAATTACAAATTATCCCGCATTCCGCCAAAGGCGGAGATATGCGGGATCCCGCTAACCAAGGA
>CAZAFZ010000144.1:0-2910 GCA_964484745.1 uncultured Gammaproteobacteria bacterium
ATATTTCCGATGCCAATATACCCGTCTCGCTTCGGCGAGCCGAGGCGGACAAATTTATACTAAATATACGAATGGGAACCGATACTAATATACTAATATTTTATTTGCATATTGGTATTGATATTTATTTGTATGTTTCGTATGCATTCGTATATTGGCATCGCGTTCTTTTTACATGTTACACGAACAAGACTTACGCCTTGGCACTTAATTTTTTTATTTCTTCCTCAATCGCTTTCCTTTCGATCGAGCCGGGTTTATGCTTTTTTTTCATTTCTTCCAGAGTTTCAAGCATCATTTGCGCCGCGGTTTTTTCCGGTTCCGGTTCGGGCTCAGCTTCAGCAATATCTTCAAATTCGGTGTCCTCCTCCGGTATTAAATCTGCCGGTTTAACTTTGTCGGTTTTCATCATAAATCTGGATGTTTCCGCTTCATGGCTGAATATCTGCCAATCGCCTATCGGCATGTCGAACTGGCTTTCGGGAAAAAATTTCAGGTTGCGGTAGAGGTTGATCAGGCTGGAAAGCGTTTCCTTCTCTTTTTCGTTAAGCTTTTTCGGATTCTCGGCAGTTGTCAGATAGTTAATTAAGGTAAGGTTATCGAACATGCCGCTGCCTTTTTCCTTCATAAAATCCTTAAGCCAATTCTCTATAGTCGGCGCTTCAGGGCGGCCATCCGCGATCAATGAATT
The DNA here is from genome assembly GCA_964484745.1 of uncultured Gammaproteobacteria bacterium. Lineage (GTDB taxonomy): Bacteria > Patescibacteriota > Patescibacteriia > Patescibacteriales > CAZAFZ01 > CAZAFZ01. The sequence continues at coordinate 692 of CAZAFZ010000144.1, forward strand.
CTTGCCGATGTATTCCTGGTTGGCAAGCAAGGTCTTTACCATGGAATTGCGGTCAATATCGCCGGTGGTCAGGCCTAAGATGGCTTCCTTGTTCAAGCTTTTCTTGAGTTCAATATCAGAATTTATCGTAGCAATTACGTGGTTGGTCAGGATTTCCTTGAATTCTTCGGGCTTAAGCTCTGCCTCGGCATCAGGCTCTTCTTCTGCCGGTTCTCCGACATAAAAGGTTACTTTACCCTTTTTATGCTCGTTCAATTCGCTTTGCAGCTCCTTGAATGCTTCTGCCGAGCCGTCTTCTAAATCTTCGCGGGCTTCATTTCCCATTTTCTCCAATTCATCCAGTATCGGAGCCAAGATTATTTTCTTGACTTCATTGCTGATCTTTTTTGCCTGCTCTTCGTTAATTTTTTCCCTTTCTTCCAGATAATACGGCAGATCATCGACGTTAATGTCCCCGATGGACACGAAAATTACGGGCAGGCTAAGGCCGACCTGGTATTTTTTCTCCAGCATCCTGATCTTATTGACGGCTTCAAGGTCGCCGACCGCCTGCTTGATGCTGGCGGGCAGTTGGTTGAATCTTTTAAAGCTTTCTGCTATATAGCTCATATGTAATTTTTTCTTTTATTGAATAACGGATATTGATACTTGAGATAAAACTCTTCATTGTCATTCCCGCGCAGGCGGGAATCCAGTTTTTTTCATGAATGTCTGGATTCCCGCCTGCGCGGGAATGACAGACCAGAGGATAATTGATGGTTTTCTCAATTTTCATAATTGTCATCGCGAGCGACATCAGGGAGCGCGGCGATCATGAAATAAGGCTGCTTTGCCACTGCCGCTCCCCGTAATGACAAAAATTACTAATAAATTATTATACTCCTTCTCCTTGTTTTATTTCTTTATGCGCAGTTATTTGCGCTTCTTTTACAGCAGTATAGGTAATCAACGGCGATTGGCTCTCTTTCGCAACATCGGTTAATTCAGCTAAGGCTTGAATCTCCTTTTTACTGGCTTGAGCCGCTCTATCATCAGATTGCCTTAGATTGCGGATAAACCGCCAAATATTCGCATTAAGGTTGCGCAGTGATGTGTCTACATTACGCATCATTAATGGATCGATTTGGCTGGCTGAATCTATATTATTAACTTGCTCCGCAACTTGTTTCTTGGATTCCGTTACATCTTTTGGCTCTTCAGGTATTTCGCTATAGTCAATTCCATCCCCTTCGACATTTTGCACAACCCTCCTGACCGAGGCCTTGCGCGCTTCCTTGATGCCGGTCGGACCGCCGGGGAATTCCTTTTCGCGCGCGTTTACCCTGTCTTGCATCGCCACTGCTTGCTTGTTTATCTTTTCGAATTCTTTCTGCTTTTTATCTATTACGTCTTCATCGGCGGCCTCAAGGATCTGGCGCTTGACCTTTTCCCTTTCTTCAACCATGGCCTTGCGCTCGATGTCATTGCCCTGGTGCGCAGCAATCTTTCTGTTGATATCATCCAAATCCTTCTGCTTGTTGTCAATATATTTGGGGCTGCTCATTTCGCGCATATCCTGTTTCAGCTGATCCCTCCTGGAACGCATATCAGCCAGATTCTTTTCATCGGCAATGTTCTTGGCCTGCGCGTCTACCCTTTCTTCGTGCTTGTCGCCTGCTCCGTGGAAGGTTTCATGGGAAATCTTTTCTCCGACAAAGCGCCTGAAAGCTTTTTCATCGCCGGCAAAGCTGGCCCCGGTGTTAACGAGTTGGAGATTGCTCATGTTGTCCATTTTTTCTAATCTTTCTTTGGCACGCTCGAGCGCCAATCTTTCGCCTTTCTCTCCGGGCGCCAAATCCTTTTTGCCTTTCAGCGCATTCAATCTCTCGTCGATCACTCCGACCATCTTGGTTGCGACCTTGCCGATGGTTTCCCGGTCTTCCAGATTGACTCCGCCAACCCGGCTATAATCCTTATGGCCTTCGGGAATTAAGTCCTTTACATCAAGCTTATCAAAATCAACTTGCAGAACATTGCTCAAATATTCTCCGTCCAATTTGCCGTCCTTTTCACCTTCCTTTTTTCCGAATCCACCGACAAAAGTTCTTTTACGCCAAGTATCGGCTCCTTCCTCCGTTGTTACCCACGCTTCTTCATCCGATAAAATGCTATATGAACGTTCATGCTTTGTGCCAGGTTTCCTATTTAACCTATCTCTCCAGTCTTCATCGTCTTTACTA
>CAZAFZ010000145.1:0-2895 GCA_964484745.1 uncultured Gammaproteobacteria bacterium
ATTGCCATCGAGCCTTCCGAAGCCGAATACGCGCATAAAATCATCAGATTGACCATCAACGAGCTGTTCGGCATCCAGGCTGCGGACAGCAATTTCAGGATTATTTACGGCGGCAGCATATCCAGCCAAAACGTCGAAGGCTTCGTCGATCTTGAGAACCTCGACGGACTGTTAGTCGGAGGCGCGAGCCTGGAAGTTGACGAATTTTCAAAAGTCGCAAGAGCAATCTTGTAAATAACCGCGTAACGCATAACGCGTAACGTAATTATATTTAAACATTTAAGACTGTAAAACGTTGCAAGTTACACGTTGCAAGTTACACGAAGATAATTCATGCTAGTTCACATAAAGGATTTGGTGCAAGACGCCAATAAGAACAATTACGCGATCGGGGCATTCAATGCCCATAATCTGGAGACTGTCCTGGGCATAGCCAAAGCGGCCATCAAGAGCAATTCGCCGGCGATCATCCAGGTGTCCGAGGGTGCGATCAGGTATATGGGGCTGAAGCCGGTTGTCCATATCGTCACGACGGTCGCAAAAAACGTGGCAAAGTATATACCGATCGCCCTGCATTTGGACCATGGAAAATCGTTCACTTCTGTCATTGAATGCATGACCAACGGCTTTACGTCGGTTCATATCGATGCGTCCGGCTTGCCGTTGGACGAGAATATTAAAATCACCCAGCAGGTGGTGGATGTCGGCCATAGCAAGGGCGTCTGGGTCCAGGGAGAGGTCGGCGCAATGGTCGGCGGACACGGAAAAGCAGGCGACACTATAGATATTCCCGAAGCGGATCCTGAGCAGGTCATTGAATTCGCCAAAAAAACCAAGGTTGATACGATCGCAGCGGCGATCGGTACGGCGCATGGCGCGTATAAGAATGAAAAAATAAATTTTGGCCTGTTGGCGCATATCAGAGAAAAGACCAAAATTCCTTTTATCCTGCACGGCGGCTCGGGGGTTTCCGATCAGGACATTAAAAAAGCTATCAAGCTGGGAGTTTCGGTGATAAATATAGGCACTGACATAAAAATATCATTCTGCAAGACTTTAATCTTAAAGTGCAAGGAACATCCCGACGAGACCGATCCGAGAAAACTGCTGTCGCCCTGCATCGACGCGGTTGAAAGGGTTGTTTCGGAAAAAATGAAACTGTTCGGCAGCGCGGGGCAAGTGCCTTTTTAAATAATAATATGACCATCTTCGATAATTTAGCGATAATGCTGATCATACTCAGTCTGGTTGCGATAATCGTGATCATTGCCAGAAAATTGTCCGTTTTGGCGAATTTGAATGTTGAGCAGATGAGATCCGAGAAGGAAGTGAAATTCAAAGAGCAGATTATCGGCAAGCGCCTGAAGAGGAATTTCACAAAGTGGACTTCGCGGTTCGTGAGAACGGCAAACGATGGAGCGTCTTTGGTCGGCGGGAAAATCGGAAAATTTTATGACAACCTGATCAAATACCGGGAAGAGCAAAAAGCAAAAGCGGGCGATACGCTGCCGGTCGAAATTGATGACAAAGAGATTCTGCTCAAGGTTGAAATATTGATAAACGATGCGGAAAAACTCAGAAAAGACGGAGATTTGGCTGACGCGGAAAAGAAGCTCATCGAAGCGATCGGTGCGGACAGCAGGAACATCAAAGCCTTTAAAGCCCTGGGCCAGCTATACTTCGATAAGGACGAGTTGGATGAAGCTAAACAGACCTTCGAGCATATCATCAGGCTGATTGACGATATAGAATATGTCCATGCCCTTGACGCAGAGAGCCGGCCGGCCGGCGCGAAGACGGAGCATAAAAAGAGGATCAACGCTAATATGGAAAGGGGACTGGCCTTTTTTAACCTGGCGCTGGTCATGTGGAAAAATGGCAAGCTGGATGATTCAATTAGGGAGCTGAGAAAAGCCCTGGCCGCCGAACCCAATAATCCCAGATACCTTGACAGCCTGATAGAAATCAGTATAATAAATAAGGATAAAATAACGGCGCTAACGGCTTATGAAACGCTCAGCAGCGCCAACCCTGAGAACAATAAATTACCCGAATTCAAAAGGCAGATCGATGAGTTATGAAATCGCATAACGCATAACGCGCCACGTATTAAGCGGAAATATTGCTGGCCATTAATTCCGCGTGCATATTTTTTGCGTTGTGCGTTTTGAATTAATTTAAACGGGTTCAATCAGAAAGCGCCGTTGTAGCTCAGCTGGTAGAGCACTTCCATGGTAAGGAAGGGGTCCGCGGTTCGAGCCCGCGCAACGGCTCAATAAAGACAGTTAATAGTTTACAGTTAACGAAGATAATAAATTCAAGATTTTAAGCTTGGATTAAGTGCTTCCGGCATTGACGATAGCCGGCTATTATAAGTTGAAAGAAGCATATAACTTATAATCTTAAAATTTTCGGCCAGCGCATTTTTTGCTGGCCTTGCTTTTTTAATGCGGATTTATCATATTTGCAAATAAAGTAATTTTGTGTAATTCTATTAGATTGAATTCAATGTTCTTTTTATCGTTAGGGAGGTAGTATGGCCGGATATTCTGCGGGTCAATGCATGGAATATTTAAAGCCGCTGGCGCCGAAAATAGACTTAGGCATTAGGCCTTGCTTCAATTTATTTATGTATAATGCCCTCAACTGCGGTATGGCTCCGGAACGGGCTGTGTTTAAAATTCTGCGTTTGCTTGAAAGTGAAAACCGCTGCCGAAGGGCGAAGAGATTGCCGACCATCGGCATAGAAATCGAATGTTTCATTAAGTATGCAACACCGGAATTGATCTCTGTGCTTAATGAATTGGGCGTCAGCAATCATTCGCCCGAAGGGCATCTGCAGGAGGTAAACCCGGCATATTCTTACAGCGCCAAGATCCCGGGAGCTTATCTGAG
>CAZAFZ010000146.1:0-2855 GCA_964484745.1 uncultured Gammaproteobacteria bacterium
CGCGACCGCTTACTTACTTCTATCAAATTCACCTTATATGGCGTGACAGCTTCCGGCCAGATGATTCCCCGGTCATCGTGATGAACCTCGACTATCGTACCCATGAGCCGCTGGATTCCAAGACCATAGCAGCCCATGATCACCGGATTGCTTTCGCCATTTTCGTCGGTAAAATACAGCTCGAACGGTTCGGAAAAACGGGTGCCCAGCTTGAAAATATTGCCGACCTCAATGGCCCTTGCTTCCCTAAGGTTAGCGCTTCCGCATTCAGGGCAGGCTCCGTCCAGATCCTCGATTATTTCCCTGTTGACTGCGATTTTGCAGATATCGCAGATGTAAATCACGTCTTCGCCGGCGATGGTAATGGTCTGGAATTCATGGGAATATTTTGAAAAAGCGCCTCCCGAAGCATATGTCAAATAAGTCTGCTCCATCAAGCCCAGGCGCTTGAATATTTTCATATAAGCACCCTTGGCTTTTTCGTAATAATCATCCAAATCGGCTTGCGTGGCATGGAACGAATACAAGTCTTTCATGATGAATTCGCGCAAGCGCAACAATCCCGATTTGGCCCTTTTTTCTTTGCGGAATTTATTCTGGAACTGGTAGACATACTTAGGCAAATCCTTATAGGAGCTTATGTGCTTTTTGGCCAGCGGCGAAATTATCTCTTCATGCGTCGGCCCCAGCACCATATTCCTTTCTTCATCCAGGCCAAGATAGATCAAGGCGTCAAAACTGCCCCAGCGTCCGGTCTTTTCCCAGTTCTCCTTGGGATGCATCGAGGGAAGGAAAATTTCCTGTCCGCCGATATTATCCATCTCTTCGCGGATAATATTTTCGATCTTATCATGCACGATCCGGCCCAATGGCAGCATGCTGTAAGTGCCGGCCATCAGCTTATCGGCAAAACCGCCCCTGATCAGATACTGGGCGTTTTTGCTGATTTCATCCTTTGGTATGGTCTTGGTTGTTTTAGAAAATAACTCGGTTTGACGCATGTTACAAAATTAATGATTAATTTTTCCAACAATTAATTAATTTCGAATTTAGAATTTTTTTATTGCAATTCAAATATTAATGCCCAAATGATTAAATGCTTAAACTTTCTGTTATTCAAAATTTATTCAAATTAAAAATTGTGAATTAAGCAAAGTTATATATTCCCTGACATATTATCCAAGTATTTATGCCTATTTGTCCACTAATAAAGTTTATCGCAAATACGGATAGGTGTCAAAATAAAATTTTTGGCTAATGGCATATAAATTTAAAAAGAGAGCATGGGCTCCCCGACAAGTATCAGATCGATTTTGCTTAAGATTAATTAATCGTTTGTTCTGGATTTTATTTTTAACCTTGACCATGAATGCTCGGAAATTCGCAAACTTTACGGAACAGCCGGCGCATCTATTTTATCCGGCATAAGTCGCTCCATCATGCCCGATAATGCCGTTTATTGCAAGAATCAGGTCATATTCCTTGCTGCCGCAGGACGGACTGATAAAATCTATCTTGGCTTGTACCGGTTATTGTTCCTGATTTTCGGTCCTCTGGGCATGGAAATTATAACCGATCCGCCCTCGGACCCGGGAAAGCTTCAGGCTTTCTCTCCCCGTCCTTTTTCAATGCCCTGGTAAAACTTTGCGATTTTTCCTTTGTCCACGATTCCTTTCTTCTTTCCGCTATATTGCATTGATCGGAATTATTTATTCCCTGCTTTTTCCCATATCACCAAGACTGGCGAAGCTATGAATATCGAACTGTATGTTCCGACAAAGATGCCGACTGCCAATACCAGCGCAAAATCCTTGATCGAGCTGCCGCCGATGAAAATAATGGAAAGCAAGACCAGCATCACCGTCAATGATGTGTTGATGGAGCGGACAATAGTCTGGTTCAAGCTGGAATTGACGGTGCCTTCAAAGTTGTCTTCGCTTCTGGGCAGATTTTCCCTGATCCTGTCGAAAACGACGATCGTATCATTTACGGAATACCCCAATACCGTTAAAACAGCCGCGATAAATGGGGTGTTGATCTGGACATCAAAAAATTTCCCCAAGATAACGAATACGCCGAGTACGATTATTATATCGTGGAACAGGGCAATGATGGCGGCGATGCCATATTTCCAGGAAGCAACCGGCTTGGAAACATTTCTGAAAGACCAGCCTACATAGATAACGATTGCCAGCAATACGAAAAATATCGCATAGATCGCCCTGATCTTCAGCTCCTGGCCGACCGAAGGCTGTATTGAGTCATACCTTAATATTTCATACGATCGTGATTTGCCGTCCGTATTCGCGCTTCCGCCGCTTGCAACTGTTTCGCTGATTTTATTTTTCAATTCCGAATATTTTTCATCGCTGATGGCTTTGAAGCGCAGAATCATCCTGTCTTCACCGACCGGCTGGATTGTCAGGCCTTCGATCTTCAGGTCGGCAGTAGCGGATTGCAGCCGGCTCAATTCGGGTCGGTTTTGATCGAATTTGATTTCCAGAATGCTTCCGCCGGTAAAATCCAGCCCGTAATTGAACCCCCAGATTACAACTAAGAAAATAGCTGCGCCCACGATTATGGCTGAAGCGGTCAGAAAAATATTTCTTTTTTGGATAATATTCAGCATAATTTTAGATTGCGAAAAAAATCATTTTTATTTCGCAATAATTTCCAGCTTCCAATATCTAATTTCCAACAAAATATCCAATTACTATAGTTATTTTGCATTAAGTCATTGGAAATTTATTATAAATATTAGTAATTAAATATTCAGTAATTGGGGATATGTTGGATAAAATTATTTGCTCGCAAACCTAATTATTTCTCCTCAGCCAAAGCTCTCCGTTTGGCCA
>CAZAFZ010000147.1:0-2833 GCA_964484745.1 uncultured Gammaproteobacteria bacterium
CCAAAAGGGGGAAATCCTTTCGGGGGAATCGGACCAACCGGTTTATCGGGTGAAACGATTCACCGAGAAACCGGATGCCCAGGAAGCGGCGGAGATGGTTTCCGGCGGAGAATTCCTCTGGCACAGCGGCATGTTCATCGGGCAAAGCAGGATTGATTTTAATCCGTTTGCTTTGCGCAGCAACCCTTATTTCCAGGTGGTTGAAGGTTCCGATGGCTCTGACGAACTGGCCAGGCGTGAAGGAGCATGTTTTATCATAGCCGGATCGGGTGATGCCGAAGCGGGCCGGATCAGGAACCACTATCGCCGGAATTTGTCTAATCCAAAAACGCAGATTTGGAAAACCGGCTGGGCCCCGCCGGAAACGCTCAACGGCAAATTGGCCAGCGGCTATAAAACGGTTAAGATGAACTCAATTGAATATCCGGTTAAGGCCGAAGTACATGAATTTCAGGGCATGTCCTCGCATAGAAGCGGCAAGGATACGGCAACCATGACAAGCCGGATGTTCAATGGGGAAAAAGAAAAGGGATTATCTTTAATGTCCACGGCGAACTGAGCAGGAGCTACGCTCTAAAAAACGATCTAATGGAATTAATGGGAGATCATTGGAAAAATAATATAATCCTGCCCAAAAAACATGAAGAAATTACTCTGGATGTCGCGTAACTTTACAGCTCCGAAAATCATCGGAGCTTTTTATTTTTATATTGAGGCCCGGGAAGCCCATGTTAACCTAACGTCCCTGCCAGCTGGCGAAGAGAGATCCCTGAACCGCGATAAGGGCAGACAAAAGGTTTTTCTCATTCCGTTTTACTCCCTTCGCGATGGCAATGAAGGTTTCCCCCAGGTCTTAATTGTTAACTTGTTTTTCAGGGTTGACATTCGGTTCAATGGTTATATAATTAGTGTATAAGCAATACTATCTGATAGCGATTGTTTTTATTTATTTATAGAACAAATTATGGAATCAGGCGAAAACAAAATTGCCAATGAAATTTATCCGAAAAAAATAATTATAATCGCGGGAATTTTAATTCTGGTGGGGGGATTATACGCCTTGATAGCTACTTATAATAAAGTACAAAATATGAACAATGATGTTGTTTCCGGGGATATCAAGGAGCTGAAAGTCGAAGTAATCAAAGAAGGCGAGGGAGAATCTGCCAAGGCAGGCAATACGGTCAGCGTACATTATACCGGCAAGGTGCTGAATGCCGAAGAACCTTTCGATTCCAGCTATAACCGCGGAACGCCATTTACGTTCACGCTTGGCGGGGGGCAGGTGATTGAAGGCTGGGAACAAGGCGTAGTCGGCATGAAGCCGGGCGAAAAAAGGAAACTGACGATCCCGCCGAATTTAGGCTACGGAGAAAAGGGCGTTCCGGAAGCAAATATACCGCCGGACGCCGTTTTGGTTTTCGACATAGAAATGGTTGCTATAGATTAAAGCAAAAAAGTTTTTAGCAGGCGTTTTCCCCATAAATAGGGGCGCCTGTTTTTTGCACTTTCAAAAATACGGTTTTTATTGTTATAATAAAAGCAGTAAGTGATATCAGCCAGCTTTAAAATTAATCTAATATATATGGCGAATATTATGGCCGTTAAAGGCGACATTACCAAGCAGAATGCTGATGCTATCGTTAATAATGCCAGCCCTACGCTACTGGGCGGAGGAGGGGTTGACGGGGCGATCCACCAAGTCGCCGGGCCGGGGCTTTTGGAAGAATGCCGGACATTAAACGGCTGCCGGGTCGGCGATGCCAAGGTAACCAAAGGATATAATTTGCCCTGCAAGTTCGTGATCCATGCGGTTGGTCCGGTGTACGGCAGGGAAAACGGCCGTGAAGCTGAGCTGCTGGCATCGGCCTATGAATCCAGCCTGAACAAGGCCAAGGAATATAATGCCAAGACGATTGCATTTCCCGCTATCGCTTCCGGGATATTCGGCTACCCTATCGAAGAGTCCGCCCAGGTCGCGGTTAAGGCCGTTAGGGACTTTGAAAAGATCCATAATTGGTTCGACGAGGTTAGGTTCGTGCTGTTCGAAGATTACGACCTGCAGATATACGAAAAAGAACTGGCCAAATATAAATAACAGATAGTTGCAAATTATTGACAGATTGCCGCAGAAAAAATAGCAGAAATTATAAAATTTAACATCTAATTCTTAAATAAATATTCTCAGCATTAGCCTGATCGAACTAAGGCGATAAATTACCGAAATAATAAATTTATAGGATATGATTTTAGTCTTTGAAATTTGAATTTTGGATTTGTTTCGAGCTTAGGATTTTGAATTAAGAATTTAATAACATAATTATGTCTGTTAAAAAGCATTTTTCGCCGGAAGAAGCCAGGCAGATCGGCGAGCAGCTCGGCATTAACTGGTCAAAGTTCGACGTTGAGCAATTCCGAATGGGCATGGATGTCGAACTTGAACATGGAACCGCCCACCCCAATACCAACATCAGCAACAACGACCCGCTAACGACCGGAAAGATCGCCCTGGCCCACTTGAACGAATTTCCCGATTACTATACCCGTTTATATAAAATGGAAGAAGAAGCCGAGCGCGCATGGGAAGGAGGAGGGGATGAAGCCTAAGTCCCGAATAAAAATCGGTTCAAAGAAAGGCAGCCCCGCTTTCCGGACTCCCTCCCGTATGAAGGCCCGGATTTCTATAAGCAAGCGCCGCTTGAAATAACTTAAAACTATATAATGGAAAGAAAAAACCTAAAATATTTGTATTTAATATTATTATTCGGTTTTATTCTGGCGCTGCCGGCCAAAGCCGACCTGATCAACGGTTTTGACAGCTACATCAGGATCA
>CAZAFZ010000148.1:0-2832 GCA_964484745.1 uncultured Gammaproteobacteria bacterium
AACCCCTTGCGTCACCGGCTTTCCTTTCCACTTGATAATATTAATCCGATTGTCGTGCGCGAAACCCTGCTTAAATACCTGGAAGAAGATTTGGACAGGGATGACCAGCCGGCCTCCGAGAGCCTGGCAAAATTGTTTAAACTGTAAGCAAAGAAACAGCTTGAAAATATAATTATAAAATGTTATATTCATATATTAGGCAGGCTTTTAAGCCTGCTTCTGGGTTAACGCAGCATATTCTAATGTTTTTTGGAATAAAGATTATATTTTCGCATTCCCGACGCACCGACATTACATCAATCGCTGCCGGCATCCCGACCAAAGCGTCGGGATTCAACGGAGCGCAAGTTTGCGGAGCTTGCAATCAAGGGTCATCCCGTTAAATTTTTAAAATATCCAGATGTTGTCTCTGTAGTTCAACGGATAGAACGTGGGATTGCGGATCCCAAAATCTAGGTTCGATTCCTAGCAGAGACGCAAAAAGTCCAAATTATTCAACGAAGCAAAATTCCTGCAACAGAGCGCCGATAAATATCACACAATACAACCAGCTTGGCAGAATTTGCCAGCATGAAAAACTATAAGCATATTCCCATGGCAGACCTTGATACGCCGATCCGCAATATTAACAGGGTCGGAAAAGCAACAGCCAATAAATTTGAAAAACTGGGTATCAAGACGGTTAAAGATATGCTTTTTTATTTTCCGTTCCGCTATGATGATTTTTCGAAAAATTTTACGATCAATGAACTGAAGGCAGGCGTAAGATCAAATGTGATAGCCAGATTGATTTTGATCCAAAACCGAAGAGCCCGCAAGAGAAGAATGAATGTTACGGAAGCGCTTTTTGAAGATGACACAGGAGAATTGAAGGCAATTTGGTTTAACCAGCCGTTTATAGCCAAAAATCTCCGGATTGGAGATTTGATTTCGTTATCAGGCAAAATATCAGCTGATTTTTCGGGAAAGTCCATGATTTCCCCGGTCTATGAAAAAATTATTGCCGGCAGCAGCGAGGCAAAAGCGATCCATACCCAGGGCCTCGTTCCAACATACAGTGCGACCAAAGGCTTGACGCAGAAGCAAATCCGTTTTTTGGCCAGCCGGTCCATGCCGGCGTTAAGCCAGCTTGCCGACTGGATACCGGAAAGTATTATCAGCGAGAACGGCTTGATCGGGCTGAGGCAAGCAATCAAGGAAGTCCATTTTCCAAGCGGCTGGCAGCAATTAAAACAAGCCAGGGAACGCCTGGCTTTTAACGAATTATTTTTAGTGCAGCTTCGCTCCCAGCAGTATAAAAAAGAAGCTACCGCCAAGATCGCACCGCGGATCGGATTCAAAGGGCAGTTGGTGAAAGAATTTGTAAGAAACCTGCCGTTTGAATTGACGATTGCGCAGCGCAAGTCGGCTTGGCAGATTCTTAAGGATATGGAATCGCCTAAGCCAATGTCCAGGCTTTTGATCGGTGATGTCGGAAGCGGCAAAACTGTTGTTGCGGCTATCGCCATATTGAATGCCCTAGCGGCCGGAAATTTGGAAGGGCCGGCTAGCCAGGCGGTTTTGATGGCGCCTACTGAAATTTTGGCCAGGCAGCATTTTAACACCTTTTTGGACCTATTCAAGGGATTTCCTTTCCGGATCGGCTTATTTACGGGCGGCGAAAGGATTATCGCCGGCGCGATTGACGGGCAAAACAAGCAAGCTTCCGAGCAAAAAGCCACAAAAAAAACTTTTTTAGCTTCCATTGCCGGCGGTTCGCTGGATTTTATCATCGGAACGCACGCCTTAATCCAGGAAAACGTGCTGTTTCGCCGCCTGGTTCTGGCAGTGATAGATGAGCAGCATCGTTTCGGAGTCGAACAAAGGCATCGGCTTACCGCGGGCTCAGGATTAAGCTCCTCCCGGGAAAAACAAAACGATAGTTCGCCGCACCTGCTTTCCATGTCGGCAACCCCGATTCCAAGGACTTTAGCACTGGCTTACTTCTCCGATCTGGACGTATCCGTAATCAACGAAATGCCCAAGGGAAGAAAAACCGTAATCACCAGGCTGGCGCTGGAAGAGAAAAGGGATGCGGCTTACAAATTTATACGGGAGCGCCTAGCGGAAGGGCGCCAGGCCTATGTCATTTGCCCGCTGATCGATGAATCCGATAAGGTCGGCCTTAAATCGGTATTGGCGGAATATGACAAACTGCATAACAGAGTTTTTTCCGATATGAATATCGCTTATTTGCACGGAAAAATGAAATCCGCCGAGAAAGACAGGATAATGCGCGAGTTCGCGGATAATAAAATCAATATCCTCGTATCCACTTCAGTCATTGAAGTCGGAATTGATGTTCCAAACGCGACCATGATGGTGATCGAAGGCGCGGACAGGTTTGGGCTGGCCCAACTCCACCAGTTCCGGGGCAGAATAGGCAGAGGGCAGCACCAATCTTACTGCGTGCTATTTTCCGACAACAGATCCGACAAAACCCAAATGAGGCTGAAAGTGCTGACCGAGCAGCATAGCGGTTTTGAATTGGCCAAGCTGGACCTTAAATTCAGGGGACCGGGAGAAATTTTCGGCATTGAGCAGACAGGATTTCCGGAGCTGAAAGTCGCTACTTTGTTCGACCATTTTTTGCTGCAAAAGGCAAAACAGGAAGCCGAAAACCTGTTTACAATCGACAGAAGCCTGAGCAGCTGGCCCGAGCTTCAGCAAAAATTGCTTGAATACTTGAAAGAAGCCCACTTCGAATAGCCGGAATTAGGAATTGCTTATTTTTTCGAGATAAAAATATTTTCCTTGATATAAAACCTCCATTTTTTTAAGGCATACTCTTAG
>CAZAFZ010000149.1:0-2807 GCA_964484745.1 uncultured Gammaproteobacteria bacterium
CCGCACTCCCAGCCGGGTTTTCCGCGTCATTGGCAAGGAAAAGGACCATTATTCTTCGCTGTATGATAATGCCTGGATGCCCTGGTCCTGCCATTTGTTCGGAAATTATTTCCTGCATGGCGGAGTCCTGCCCGGCTACGACGATTCGCGGGGCTGCATCAGGGTCTTCAATTTCAACGGCGATGACGTGGATGATTCAAAAATCATCTTTAACTGGGTTGAAATCGGTACGCCCGGGAGGATCCAATAGCAGAAAATAAAATAAAGAAGGCATACGAATTTCGTATGCCATTTTTTTTATAACCCCGCGGCGTTGCAGCCGCGGGGGCGCCCGAGCACTTTTTGCCCGATTAGGCGGGACGCCTGCCTTATTCAGCTCACCCCCCTTCTACCCTTCAAAGAGCCCGGGGACGGCCTGCTTTAGGGGCACGCAGATGACTACGTACAAAGCGACTTTATAAGATATTTATTGTTATGTCAATAGGTATTATTGGTAAAAAAAATTTGACAAAAAGCTAATTTTGGGACAAGCTGTTATATTGCTAAAAATCGTCCTTTACAATATGATAAAAAACCAAAATAAGGAGCAGGCATGAATAAATTCAGGATCATCAACGAAGCGATCAATGGCGGAGACGGATGGTATCGACGCACGCACGAAAGGACCAGGAATTTAGCGGAAAGAATTTATTTATATTTATGGGCAAACAGGAAGCATTTGAAATGGACTGTCAAATCAATCGGCAATTTATATTCTGCAAATTGCGCTGATCTTGAAATTACTCATCCGAAGAAAGGTGTATATAGGATCCAGATAGATGTCAACAATGAATATCATAGGATGTACTATTCGCCGAAAGGCAGCCTAATTCCCGGCGAATGCTCGATAGGAATTTACCGGATCTACCCGGCCGAAAAAAAGAAGCGCAGGAAAAAAAGAAGCTCCCGCGATTCTGTCCGCTTCAGGTTCTTTGATGACGAGACATTATACCGGGCGGCTATCGGGTGGCTTAGTTTAAGCTACAAAACCCCGTTCCTTGCCGATAAAACACTGGATGACCTGATGAAAAATATTGATTCTTACATTTCAGTCTTTTCATCAACTATACCGGACTGGAAAATCTATGATATTTCATATCGCCAGGAAGAAGGAAAAGATTCGATTTTTGAGAGGACCAAACCGGCTCATTACCGCGCGATTTGCCAACATCCGGTGTTGGGGAAATATGATTTCAGATTGCAAATAGAAGACGAGAGGAAGACGAGATCTGATAAAGCGGTTGATGAATGCCGGATTTCCCTGTACAGATCATATCAATGCGAAGACGGCATCGACAGGCTGGACATGGCTCAATTTGACAGCCGCGACCAGAACTTGGCCTTGAAATGGTTTTTTGCTTTTTTGAAAACCCCTGTTATCGACCGGAATGAAAAATCGGCCGGCAAGCGCCATGAAACCCAATTTTGCAGATAGGGAATAACTTGGAGCAGCGGAAATTTCAAAAGGACAGATTATGTCCTTTTTTTATTCCGTACGTTGTATTATAATGGAAATACTTTAATCATAGATTTAACAATTATGTATGATACGATTATCATCGGAGCCGGTCCGGCTGGCATGACGGCTGCGATTTACGCTTCCAGGCGGGCAATGAACGCCTTGATCATCGCCAAAGACGTCGGGGGCCAGATGCAGTGGGCGGCGGAAATAGAAAATTATCCCGGCTTTAAAAGTATTGCCAGCGCCGATTTGATAGCAAGAATGAAGGAGCAGGTTGATGCTCTGGGGGTACCGCTGGCAAGCGCAGAGGTACAGAACATCGCACCGGCCACGGATGGGTCAGGTCACAGGAAATTCACCGTGACAACCAATAAGGAGCAATACGAATCAAAGACCGTTATCATCGCCATTGGTCTGGCGCCGCGCAGGTTGGCGATTGCCGGGGAAACGGAATTTTCCGGCAAAGGGGTATCATATTGCGCTAACTGCGACGGCCCCTTTTTTAAAGGCAAAACGGTCGCCGTGATCGGCGGAGGCAATGCTGCCTTGGATGCCGCCGAGGTGCTGTCCAAGATCGCCAATAAGGTATATTTGGTCCATCGCGGCAATGAATTCAGGGGCTTTGAAGCTTTGGTTGAAGAAGTAAAATCCAAACTGAACATTGAATTGGAAATGAACAGCGAAGTGAAAGAGATCAGGGGCGAAACTATCGTAAAGTCGGTTATAGTAAAAAATAGCCGAACCGGAGAAGAAAAGGAGATTTTCCTGGACGGGGTTTTTATCGAAATCGGCCGGATCGCCCACACCGATTTCTTGGAAGGAGTGGTTGACAGGAATGAGAAGAGCCAAATCATTACCGACCAGAAGTGCGCGACAAGCCAGGACGGAATATTCGCGGCCGGCGATGTGACCAACGGCGAATTCAAGCAGATAACCATCGCCTGCGGCCAGGCAACCGTTGCCGCCCTGTCGGCTTACCAGTATATCCAGCTCAAGCAAGGCATAAGTCCGACAATAATTTTGGATAGGGGGAAGAAGTAAACGTGTAAACCCGTAAAATTATTTCGTTCGCACGGGGCAAGCGCGTAATGTATAACGCAAAACGTGATAAAGAATTTTAAATTTTGAATTTTAAATTTTGAATCAAATCTGAATGACAGAATGTTTCAAAATTAAATGATTCAGTAATTAGTCTTTTATTCGAAATTCGAAATTATTATAATTTTTTCCGATAATTATTAATATGGCTGTATCTTTTTCACTGCTTGAAGAGCGAGGTTTATTTGATGCCGGTTACGGCTTGATC
>CAZAFZ010000150.1:0-2788 GCA_964484745.1 uncultured Gammaproteobacteria bacterium
TTTTTCAATTTTGATTTAACGGTGATGAAATGGAAAAAATTAAAAAAATCGTAACCATCGGCGGCGGCTCCGGCCAGTATGTACTTTTATCCGGTTTGCGCGATCTGGATAATATAGACATCAAGGCTGTCGTTTCCATGGTCGATAGCGGGGGCAGTACCGGGCGCTTGCGCGATGAACTCGGAGTGCTGCCGCCCGGCGATATACTTAAATGCGTTTTAGCCCTTTCGCGGCACAGAGATTTTGCCCGCCAGATCCTGCAAGCCCGCTTTAACGGGCATGAAAGGCTGAAAGGCCACAGCGCCGGCAATATGCTTCTGGCCATGCTTTCCCAGTATGCCGGAAGTTTTGCCGACGGCGTCAATGCCCTGGGGGAGATTCTCGAAATCAGGGGAAAAGTACTGCCGGTAACGACAGACAGGGCGACTCTGGTCGCCGAGCTGACCGATGGCACAAAGCTATACGGCGAGGCCGCAATCGACGTGCCCCGGGGCGACCAGAGGGAGAAGATAAAAAACGTATACCTGGTCCCCCACCATGGAGATTCCATCAAGGTGTATCCTCCGGTGCTCGATGCGATTACGGATGCGGATCATATAATCATCGGACCCGGAGACCTCTATACCAGCATAGTCCCGAATTTCCTGGTGCCTGGAGTCAAAGAAGCGATCAGCCAGGCAGAAGGCAAGATTATTTATGTACCAAATATCATGACCAAATTCGGAGAAACGCACGGATTTAATTTATACGATTTCATCGCATACGTTGAGCGATATACGGACGAAAAGATTGACCACGTATTATATAATGAAAATATTCCACCTGAAAACATCTTAAAGAAATATGAAGAGCAGAAGGCCTATTTTGTCAGGCATGAACCGGATGAGGCGCTTAAGCGGAGAAACGTCATAAGGCTGGACTTATTGGATATTTCCGGTGGAATAATCAGGCATGACCCTGTGAAATTGGCCGCTGGCATAGCCGGGATTATGGCAAATAAAGCCATGTCGGTCCGGGAGGCTTAGCTTAAGAATGGCAGGTTAAGGCTTTTTATTAAGCAGTTGAATAAATTCAGTTTATATAATAGTATGTTATTGGATGCTACCTGACAGTTTCGCTTTCACTGGATCAATTGCGCCCGCCCGTTGTCGCCGGACGCAATATTCCGGCATTAATTCAACATATGCACAGTTCACTTATCAGGAGGCAAAATGCGTTTAATCGGTTTTTCTACCGGCGCATTCCATGAATTCGCGCCTCCGGTATCAAGGGAGGCCATCAATATTTGCTGGAAGCTTGGAGTAGAGGCCATAGAAATAGGCTGCCTTGAATCAGATTTTTTGGATATGCTGCTGGAGTTGAACAGGAATGACTTTAGCGGGTTTAAGTATATTTCCTTGCACGCTCCGACAAAAGGAATCAGCTACGGCTGCAATAAGCTTGCCACGACCGCGCGGGACAAGATTTACGGAGCGCATTGTGAAATCGGCTTTGATAACATTATTCTTCATCCCAACCGAGTGGAGGATCCGGGAATATTCGCCGGCCTTAACCTGCCAATCTCTTTTGAGAATACGGACAGCCGGAAGGAAAAATTCGGCTGTCCGGATGATTTCAAGGCGCTGCTTGAATATTGCCGAAGAATTAAAGGGGGAGATAAGATCACCCTTGATCTGGCGCATCTATTCGACAGAGACAGCTCCATGTCTTTAGTCGGCCGGTTCTTTCAGAAATTTCAGGATAAAATCTGCGAAATACACGTAAGCGGGTTTGACGGCCATCATCACGTTCCCGTTTATATGTCAGGCCAAGACAACATAATATATTCGTGCCCGACAGGCAAAACGCCGGTCATAATCGAAAGCGTTTGCCAAAATTTTAATCAGGCGGAAAAAGAGCTGCAACACATCAAGTCGTTGCTGGCCGAACAGCCGATCAGTTAAGGGCGGAAGCATTTCCGCCCTTTGATTTTCGAATGTAATGTAATATCATATATTTATATGCCGAATAGCAAATGGAAAAAACTTCATAATTCCTACGGGATAACCATCAAGGCACGATGGTTATATATTGCCGCGATGATATCCGTCGGATTTTTAACCAAGATTTTCGGTACGGCCAATATAAATTTTCCGATCAGCTACATGCTGCTGCTGGTTTTCGCCGCCGCCGCCTATAATTTGTGGCCGAAAATATTATTGGAGAAATTCAAAAAACTTGACGAGATTAAAGCGGTTCATTATCTGGCCTTTTTCCAGTTTTCCCTTGATTTAACGGTTATTACTGCAGTAATCCATTACGCCGGAGGAATTGAAAGCATCTCGTTCATTTTTTATTTTTTCGTCATCGTATCCGCCAGCTTCATTTATAAACGGCTGGGAATTTACTTGATCGCTCTGCTTTCGGCCATTCTGTATAATCTGCTCATCTACGCCGAATATTACGGGATAATCGGGCACGCTATCCGCTATTCGGGGTCAGAAGCCGACCTGCATTTAGCGCTTGACATTGTTACTATCAATACCTTCACTATTTCCTTGGTTATATTGATCAGCGGCTTTTTCTTCGGCTACCTATCCTATCTTCGAGCGAGTTTCGAGGAGGCGGCCGAACATGAAAAAGAATTAAGGATCAGAGACGAGGCAAAAACCAGGGATCTTAGGTATAAGTTCGTTACGGTCCTGACGCATCAGTTTAGGACTCCGCTGACCCACATAAAGCTGGCATTGTCGGAATTGATCGGCGCAAAAGAAAAATTCAGCGACTATGAATACGGATTGATCGAAAA
>CAZAFZ010000151.1:0-2744 GCA_964484745.1 uncultured Gammaproteobacteria bacterium
ATGGCCAGATTGATGCTACTTGAACAGCTGTACCGGGCAGCTGCAATTTCGACCGGTAAGACTTACCATTATTGAATTGCCTCTGATTTATCGTTGCTTATTTTGAAAACTTGCTTAAGGGAGAATTGAATATTCCTTATATATCATTAAAATCATCCTAATCATATTTATATCTAGCTTAATTTAAAGAAAAAGCCTGCCAAAAGGGCAAGCTGATGATAAAGCTTCAGTCAGGTTTATTGCCGCAAAGCTTTGAGCCGAGTCCGATCAATAAGATAATGCCGAAAAAGAATGAAACGGCTAAGAACCGTATCACGTCCCAGAATTTATCGCTGGCCGGCCTGTCGGGCCTTTTGAAATTGTGCATTTTAGCCCCCTAAAAAGGATACTTTAAAATATCATACGAGAAAATTGGTGTCAATTATTTTAAGGTAATTTGAAAATAATTTAAAATATTTTTCATATGTAATGGTCGATAATAGTAGACATGGAGATAAAAAAATATTTCAAAAGGATAATTATTATTCTTTTAATCGTTATTTTGGTTTTTCCCTTTATTCCGGCAGGTTCAAATTGCCTGGCTTATGGCTATCAGGACATTGTTATTAATGAAATTGCCTGGATGGGTAATGCCACTTCTACCTATAATGAATGGATCGAGCTTTACAATGCTACGAATTATGATATCGGGCTTGACGGCTGGACCTTGAATGCGATCGATGGCAGCCCGAAGATCGAATTGCTGGGTACAATATCGGCCTATTCATATTATTTGCTGGAAAGATCCGACGATGATGTTGTCGCGGGCTTGCCCGCAGACCTTATCTATGCGGGGTCTCTTGGCAATGCGGCAGAAGTATTGGAACTAAAGGATGAAAAGGACAACTTGATCGATCGTCTTGACGCCAGCCAGGGATGGCCGGCCGGAGATAATGATGCCAAAAAAAATCTTGAGAGAAGCGAATCCGGGGAATATTTGACATCCTTGGCCCCCGGCGGCACTCCAAAAGCGAGAAATAGCGTAGCAGACTTGGAAGACCTGGAGAATGCTGCTTGCGGCGACGGTGATTTAAGCTACGGCGAGGAGTGCGATGACGGTAATTTGGACGACGGCGATGGCTGTAATTCAAATTGTGAGAGCGAACTTAATGAAATTCCAAACGAAGAACAAAAAGAAAAATTCGAAGTTGATTTCGGAGATGTCGTTATCAATGAATTTATTTCCGATCCGGTATTTGGCGAAACCGAATGGGTCGAATTATATAATAATACGGAAAGTGCAATTGACCTTGAGGGCTGTGTTATTGTCGAAGGCAGCGGTGCGACGACAACTCTAAACGGAATATTGGATATAGATGCAGAAGAGAGATTTTTAGTGATAGAGAATATCAAAGGAAATTTAAATAATGGCGGAGATATGATCATTCTAAAAGATGGTTCAGGGCAGGTCGTCGATAAGGTGGTTTATGGCAGCTGGGATGATGGCAATATCAATGATAATGCCGAGGCGGCCGAAGATCCGATGAGCGTTGCAAGGGTTAAAGACGGGTCGAGCTCAGGCAATGATCATGATGATTTCTCAATAACTTTAACTCCGACCAAGGGAGCCGCAAATATTGTAACCTTGCCAGAGGATGAAAATGAGATGATCCAAACAGGCGACAGCCAAGGAAGCGCGTCCGTAAATCCTTCCCCAATTTTGTATTCAAATGACATTGTCATTACCGAAATTTATCCGAACCCTCCAGGACAAGATAGCGAAGAAGAATTCATCGAGTTGCATAACAATGGAAGCGCATCGGTTGATCTTACGGGCTGGATGCTTGGTGATGATTCAAATAAAATGTACACGATCAAAGCACCTGTAGAGACGCGCCATGGCGCGTCTCTGTCGGACGCGATAATCGCACCCGGGGATTATATTGCCTTCTACAGAAGCCAAAGCGGCATAGCGCTAAATAATACTTCGGACAGCATAAAGCTCTATCAGCCCGGAGCAACCCAGCCGCATCAGGAGATTAAATATGAAAATTCCGAAGAAGGCATGTCATATAACCTGAAGAACATTGAAAAAGCCGGATTGCAAGGCATATCCTATGTTGTTGATAAAAATAATTGGTCCTGGTCAAAAGAAGTAACTCCGGGCAAGGCGAATATCATTGAAACCGTTAATCATCCCCCAATCGTAAAATTCACTGTTCACGATGAGATCAAGCTTGGCGCACCGGTAATTTTCTATAGCGCCAGTACGACCGATCCTGACGGAGATGAATTGTCGTATAGCTGGGATTTTGGAGACGGTTTTGCCAATATTTTGCCATCGCCCGAGCATACATATTTTAAGGCGGGAGATTATAAAGTTGTTCTCAAGGCAAGCGATGGAAAAAGCGAGGCAAGGGCGGAAAAGAAAATAAAAATAATCCCTGATGGCGCATCCGCTTCTCAAGCTTTGGCAGATGGGAAGAATAAAATGATATTCATAAATGAGATCGTGCCGGCGCCCGCCGGGGATGACAAGTTCGGAGAATGGGTGGAGTTGAGAAGCGCGGAGGATGACGATATCGTGCTTGACGGCTGGAAACTTGATGATGAAGAGGGAGGATCAACGCCCTTCATCCTCGGGCCCAAGCATATACTTAAGGCAGGAGGATTTTTGGTTATCACCAGAGTGGAAAGCGGGATTTCGCTCAATAATTCCAAGGATGATATAAGATTATTCGATCCGTTCGGCAAGCTTGTCAATA
>CAZAFZ010000152.1:0-2701 GCA_964484745.1 uncultured Gammaproteobacteria bacterium
TGGCCCGCAGTTCTTGGATGGGTCATATACCGCGAAAAGCGGACTGTCTGCAGGCACGATAACTTCGGGGCTAATAGACGAATTTTCCGGAAAGGTTTTGGATCCGGGATATTGCAAATTATGCGTATTGATCATTAATTCGCAGCCGACTGCCGACTCCTGGCAAAGACTGGAAAAATTTTTCAAATAATGGGTTTTGGTCTGGCGGTCGAAAAACTGTTCACAGCCGAGCATTTCCCCGACCGAGCACCTGTTCAAGGCGCAGCCGGAGCCGGTCGAATTATCCAAAGGATTATCGCAGGAAATCGGAGTGTTCCAGGAATTTTTGATCAAATAGTAGCGGTTTACGATCTCGGTAAGCTTGATGCTATCCAGATACATATCGGCAGTACCGGCAATAACCATTTTTTCGGTCGAAGTCACCGGATGATCAAGTGATTCGAGGTTGAAGCGTACGAACTTCCAATCTCCGCCCAATGTATAATCGGCAGGGGAGAATTTCGCCTGGGCTGAACCATCAGTAAAATATATATTGATTTTTGCTCCGGAAACGGTTCCCTTAACAAGCAGGCTTAAGGTATAGGACGAGCCTTCCTTTAGGGAAAACGAAAGGGGTATTTCCGCGGTATGCGTTCCGCCATTGGCTAAAAGCGAATGGCCGCCTACGATCAGCGATTCATTGCTGTTGGCCAGCGCCGTTCCTCCGGCGCCGATCCATCCTTCGGTCGTTCCGGCTTCAAAATCGAATGTCCTTACTACGCGCATGTTGTTGCCGGTATTTCCCGTATATTCGCGGCAGCCGCTGGACTGGTCCGAACACATCTGGCCCTGGTTAGGAATTGCGTTATAGATGCAGGCCTGGTGGTCGTTTCTCCATGTTCCGCCGCTTTTACAGACGACATATTCGTTGCTGTTAAGCCTACAAGCTTTGGCTCCCGCAGTTCCCGAGCAATCGGTTGAACATTGGCAATCGGCAGATCCTCCGCATTCGGTATTGCAGTCGTCGAGAGTATAAACCGTATTGTCATCGGTACGGCGGTAAGGGTGGCAATCTTCATCGCAGGTATATGTCCTGGAATAGAGATGATATGACAAGGTGCCGTCTTTGGCGTAGAACTGCCGGCAATCCGGATTATAGCCCGGATCGTGGGGCGGCAGGTTATAAATATTTTCGGTGCATTCGGCGCCGTCCGGTTCGGTGACCTCCGGCTCGTTTGAAGCGCCGTCTGTTTTGAATTGGAATACTTTAAGCTGGTAGCCGGACTCGTCCGAACCTTCCCAGGTGTAGAATTCCTTGCAGCTGGCTGCCGGATCATCGGGCTTGACGCATTGGCGCAGCTGGACGTAATACTCTTTCTGTTCACCCTCAAGCTCCACCCGGTCGAGGTTGGTGAATTCGTCGCAGCCGACATCGCCTGCTCCGCACCGTTTAGCGGTCTTGGGAATGAAATATTCAATGCGCCGGGAATCGAACGCCGTGCCTTGCTGGATATAGCTGTCATAGCCTACGCATTCGGACGGACAATAGTCTTCTCCCGTAACCTTAGCCGGAATCTTAAATCCTTCGCGGGCCGAGGTATAAAGTTCGCAATCCACTTCTTCCTGGTTGCACTTTCTGGCGAATTTAGTGCAGTATTCCGGGGCGTCGGACTTGAGTTGGTAATTGGTCGCCGGAGTAACGGCGGTTTCGGCGTCAATATAGCAATTCGCCTCCAAATAAGGAGGGATCAATTTTTCGTAAATAAGACCCTGCGCTAAATAGTCGCTGAATTCGGTTGCTGTCACGGACCGTTCGACTTTGATGGAATCGAAATAAGCAGTTCCGGAAACGCCGTTCATCATAGGCTGGATCAGAAGTTTGGCAGTGCCGACAGGAACATTAAAGGTAAATTTGCCCCTGCTCCACTCTCCGTTTCCGACCTGGCTGACTTTGACGATCGAAGCTTCGATGCAATTATAGCCTTCGCAAATATCGCCGGGTTTTAAATATTCATGGGCAAAAGTCGCTCCGGCGGAAGTCAAGGGGTAGACCGCTACCCAGGCGCCGCTATAATTTTCAGTCGTAACATCGGTTTTAACATCATAGGAAACCGTAATAACATCCTTGGGCATTATCCAGTCGATGATTTGCTGGGCCATGACAGAACCGCCCGCATTGGTTATGGAAAGCGATTTGCTGCCTGAAGTTTGCTGGGTATCCACCACCAGCGCTTCGCCAGGGCTGGCTGTCGTCCAAAAATTCATGCCGTCTTCAAAGCTCGAATTCACCAGCAGATTGGCTCCCGGCGCTTTGGTGCGGACCAGCTCCTGGCAGCCTTCGCTGGCCTGGGAGCAGGATTCGGCGGTTTTATCCAGATAACGCTTGTTGCTTGCATCGGGCAGAGTACAGTTCCAATCGCCGTTTTCCAAATCGTCTCCCCCGACGCTATAGGCCGTGCAATAGCCCTTGCAACCGACGTTATCGGCCGTACAAATGCCGGTCGTTAGTGTATTTTCAAGATAAGACGCGGTTTTTCCTCCGGTCTTCCTGAAGGTCTGGCAGGTATTGTAATTAGGGTTGCAGCTTTCCGAGCGGTAGTCCCAGCTTTGCCTTTCGTCAATGCAATAGCCGTAAAAATCGCAGGCCTTGCTTTCGCTTTCCTTGATGCATGATTGTTCATCGGCGCAATAGCGGTCTTTTCTGGTAATATTAAGTTCGCTG
>CAZAFZ010000153.1:0-2620 GCA_964484745.1 uncultured Gammaproteobacteria bacterium
GCTTGTCGAAGTTATTGGTTTCCCGAACTCCTTGGCTATCCGGAGACAGAGTTGGTGCTTGGGAATCCTGAAAGCTATTGACGAGTCCATTGAAAGGTTTGGAGCGAGCTTGCCGGAGGAATCAAGGACTATCGAGACCTTACCGGGCAATAATTTTCGGACAAGCCGACAAGCCGCAATACTTTCCCCAGTTCCTTTTCGGCAGCTTTTTTGTTGCCGGCCCTGAGGAAATCACGGACAGTCAGGCCTTCAAAGCGGGCCGGCTCCTGGAAAGCCAAAGTCAAACCGAGATTCGCGCGCTGGTTAACTTTCTTTTTCTGGATTTCGATGCCTTTGAAAAAAATCTTGCCCGAATCGAGCCGCAGCCTTTCCATCCCCATGATGGCATAGGCTATGGTGGATTTTCCGCTGCCGTTTTTTCCCAGGATGCAGTGGATTTCATCCGGGCCGACTTCAAAGGAAATATTTTTCAATAATAACAATCCGTTTTCTCTGGATTTTACGTTTAATTTGGATAGCTTTAGTAATGGCTGCATATAAAAAATAATGATATAATAAATAATAGCATAAACAAAAAATATGAAAAGAAGAATCTGGATATACATTTTATCTATCCTGGCCGTTTGCTTGGTGGCATATTCGGTCATGTTTTTCCTGTTTCCGGCCCATATCAGCGATTATGAGGAAAATTTCTCTAATAAAGCAGCCAATAGCCAAGATCCTGGTCAAGCGGAATACCTGGAAGGATTGCTGATTGCCAAGAAGATTGAAGGTGAAAATTTAATCTTGGAAATCAGGTCGAATGGCTCTACCGTTAGCGCCATAATAACGCCGAATACCGCAATCGAAAGCGAAAGCGGCGCCAAGTTCAGCTATGCTGATATTGAAATCCTTTCCGTCGTAAAAGCGCGGGGAGCTGCCGGAGAACAGGGAATAACTGCTGATATATTGACGATCATACCCCCGTCCTTATCCGTATACGATAATCCGGATTTGTCTGTTCGGTTTGAGTATCCGGATAGCTGGCAGCCGGACACTAAATACCGCGAATTGCATGGCGCTTACCTGCGCTTTCTGGACCAGTACGGATTTTTCAGTCTGGGAGCGCTGGCAACGCAAAAGGATCTGCTTGGCATGTCCGCCCAGGACTTGAAGAATGAGATCCGCGGCAGCCGCGGCGAACTGGTCCCCGAAGAATTAAAGACAATGGCTATGGAAAGCGAACCCGTCAAGACCAGTATTAACAAAAAAAACGCGTTATACCTTGCGGAGCAGGGAAGCGCTTGCTTGATTTCAAAGTATGACCCTGCGATTAATCTTGAAATCGGCCAGGAAAACAAACAGTATGACTACTTAATAGTATGCACTGACCAGGACCATTTCGGATTGTTGACGCTAAACCTGGAATTTACCGGGTTAGCTGAAACTTCAGGAAGCGATGGCTTGAATATTAAACTGAATAATCTTTCCCAGGGCTCGCAAATCGAAAATCCGGTCGTGATTGACGGGGAAGCCCGCGGTACTTGGTATTTTGAAGGAATTTTCAGCGTGCAAGTAGTAGACGCGGACGGGACGGTTTTGGGCAGGGCTAATGCCGAAGCGATCGGCGATTGGATGACGGAAGAATACGCGCCATTTAACGTTAAGATCTCATATCAGCAGCCAGAAACCGAAAAAGGGAGAATAATTTTCAGCGCAGCGAATCCATCGGGCATTAAGCAAAACGAAAAAACTTTTTTTATTGATATAAAATTCTCTCCAGCAGCCGCAGGTTCCGGAAACGGCGGAATGGAAGCGCAGGCCTGCATAACAACCGGCTGCAGCGGAGAAATATGCTCCGCAAGCGAAACGGTTTCAGCCTGCGAGTATAAAGAAGAATATGGCTGTTTGAAGCATGCAAAATGCGAAATCCAGCCTGACGGCGCCTGCGGCTGGACCAAAACAACCGAATATAACAATTGTATAGAAAATTTAAAATAATTATGAATTGAGCGGTCGGACCGCTATAAAGATAAAACCGCGAATATTCGCGGTTTTTTTTGAATTTGATGTTTTATTTTATTCTTCTTCTACGGGTATTTTGGCGATCTTTTCCTTGACTTTTTTCACTACGTCTTCCAGTTTCCAATTTGTTTTGACCAAATAATCGAATACCCCGTCCCTAAAGGCTTCGGCTACTTTTTCCGGATCATTAAGGTTCGTTAGGAGGATGATCGGAACGTTTTTGCCCCATTCGGACGCTTCACGCAGGTTATTGAGCATGGTAAGCCCGTCTACTTTCGGCATTACGATATCGAGAAGGATCAAATCCGGCTTTTCCGCCAAGGCGGTTTTCAACCCCTCTTCGCCGTCTTGTGCGCCGACGACTTGATAGCCTTCATTTTTAAACTTGTCCATCAGTGCATTGCGCAGAGGATGCTCGTCTTCGACGATCATCAGCTTCCATTTAGAATTTTCCTTGTCCATAGTTTTATTGTTGCATATTTTTAAATTTATCCGAGCCGTTTGGTGCCTACTTTTTTATTCATGCCTGAAATAGGGAATTCGATATAAAAGGCGGTTCCTTTGCCAACATCGGACTTAAACCAGATATTTCCTCCGGAATAGTCGATAATCGCCT
>CAZAFZ010000154.1:0-2580 GCA_964484745.1 uncultured Gammaproteobacteria bacterium
GCCGTCACGTTCGCCGCCGCGCGGAACCTGCCCGGATTCCTTGAAATCATCATCAGGGCTGAAACAGTCAACCAGCTGCTGGATGCTTTTCGTCTGGCCGACTTCCGGAGTGTTGAATTTCTCTTTGATTATTTGGGCCGCTATTTCCCAGTTGACCGGAATTATCCTGAATTTCCGCAGTATCGGCATGGAGCGGTAAGGATAGCCTTCGTTAAACGCCGGCTCATGAGCTTCAACCGAAATGAAACCGAACGGTCCGGCTGAATTGAAATATCCTCCTTTCAGCGCCTGGCCGACGGTCAGCTTATTGAAAATGGCGTCTTTAAAGCGGTCGTCGATCACGCATTCGGTGGGGCCGGGCTTGCTAGGATTAGGGCAAGTTGCCAGCTGGCTGACTATATCGTAAACTCCTCCTTCGCGAAAATACGGTTCAACCAGCCGGCGGAACTTTTCTTTGGCCGAATCAATTCCGCCGGTAACAGAACCGCTTGTGCCGCCCGAAGATTCAAAATTATATAAATTCCCGCTGTACGGCTGGGTATATGTCTCGTTTCCGCTGACCAGATTCCTAAGCAAATTATTGATCAAAGTAATGAAGAATTGGTTTAAAAAAACGTTGGCTGCGTCAACTAAGGCATCGCCCGTATATTCCCCGAATTCGCCGGCTTGAAGCTCGGTTAATAATTGCTGCTCTCTCTGGGGGGTTCCGGGCGGGGCAGTACTTCTGCCTGAAATATTATTAAGGTTAAGCCATCCGCCGTTAGCTATTCTCTCAAGTTTTTTCAGGTCGACTGCTTTGGCTATTTCCTGGGCAAACATCGCGTGCATGGAAATGGTGATGCCGAAATCGTTTGACACGGGATTGAAATAATCCTGGAATTTTGTCAGAAAATCCGGGTCCTGGAGGGAATTTTCCCAATTTTCCACCATTTTAGTGAAAGTGCAGGACGGCTTGGATGGCTTGGTGTATTGGACGAGCCCTAATCCGATCTTGGCTTTTAGCCCGGCCGGGTCGCAAAGGTTGTAGCCTCCTAATCCTTCCCTGCCGAAAGTTTCGATGAATTTGCCGGCAGCGTCATCGGCAATATTACCCAAATATTCTCCCCAGCCTTCGGTAATGAACATCGGCTTTTGCCCGCGGCCGCCGGACCCGAGCCAGGTGGCAGTGTCATATGCGATAGTATTCAGGGCATGCGTAACCGCGCTATTCAATGCTTTAGAGCCGGCCTTGGGCAGAATCTCGTTCCAAAGGGTGCCGAGCGTTTCGTTCTGCAGACGGTGAGTTATGCTTATGACCTTCCCGTCGCTGACTTGTATCTTTCGTATTTCAGAAAGCCCGGTTTCCGGATTAACAACCGTACTGTAGTATGATGAAACATTGGCGAAACAAATGACGGGGTAATAAAAAAACAGTATTGCAGTTAAAAAAAACAATATTATCTTATATTTCTGTTTTTGGAATAATCTCATATGTTTAAAATTACTGATATCGCCAACATGCGCTACTCAGCAGGAGCACTGTTCAGGGTATCCTGGTAATTTTTCATCAACTGCTCATCGCTGATGTTATCCAATTGCTCTTTGGACATTCCCTGGCTCATTAAAATTTGCCTCAATGTCGAGGCATCCATTTCGCCGCTTAAGATCTTTTGCAGCATTTCGTCGTCGGACATGGAGGAAGCATTTGAGTTGTTTTGGGTAGATTGGCCGGTAGCTTGCTGCTGTGCCGCCGCATCGGTTCCTGTTTGCTCGGTTGTTTTATCGGTAACTAAATTCTCGTCCCCGTCCACAATGCCTAAGCCATAGCAATCCCTGTTCAACGGGCAATTCGGATCTTTATCATTGCCAACCTCTTCCTTGTCCGAATAATCGTCGCCATCGCTGTCTTCCAGATAAGGCGAAGTTTTATAGGTGTTTAATTCATCCCAATCGCTTAATCCATCCTTATCAGTATCCGCAGTCATCAGTTCCTGCTGTTTTTTGGCGTCAATTTCATCCTCGGTCAATGCGGTTGAATTGGTACTGATCCGTGAACCAGAGCTTGGGCCATACAGAATGCTATGGAATTGCAGGGACCAGAAAATAATTATGATTAACGCAAAAACAGCCAGCGATATGGCTGCTATTTTCTGGCCGCGGTTTAATTCTTTTTTTGGCTGAATGCTGGGTCCAAAGTCATTATCATTTTGATTTTGTTCAAAATTTTGCGGACTTTGATATTTTCCTTCAAGCATGGGGGTTTGAAGTAAGAATTTAGATATGAAAATTTGAGACTTGATTATAATCTATCTATTGCCTTCCCACCTGTCATTCCCGCGCAGGCGGGAATCCAGTTTGCTTGAGAATGTCTAGATTCCCGCCGGAGTTTATCCCGATAGACATCGGGGCGGGAATGACAATTAAGGGGCTTCCCTCAAGACTCAAGTTAGAAAATATTTTGATTATTATACACTTAATAGTGGCGGTTGATATTTGCAATATTTATCAGGTTTGTAGATTAATTCGTATATTGATGTCTAATGCTAAAAATACTTATCAACAGCTAAGTTTATTAATGTAATTATAACATATTTTCAAGAA
>CAZAFZ010000155.1:0-2542 GCA_964484745.1 uncultured Gammaproteobacteria bacterium
GCTATTTCGGTTTTAAAGAAATCCAATCAGCCGACGCTTATTGGTGGAACGAAGCTCACTCGGCCATGTATAAAGAATTTTGCGATAAGTATTTGAAAGGGAGGAGCGGCAAGCTGCTCGATGTCGGCTGCGGATTGGGATATTTTGTCAAAAAAGCCGGAGAATATCCAGGTTGGGAGGCGCGAGGGTATGAAATTTCCGAGCCGGCCGTCCAGTTTGCCAGATCGAATTTAAATCTGAAAAATGTTGAAGCCGGCAGGGTTGAAGAATCGGATTTTCCACAGGATTTTTTTGATATCATCACGCTTTGGGATGTTATCGAGCATTTATCAAATCCGGATATCATGCTCGCATATTTGCATGGTATTATTAAGCCAGGGGGCATGCTTTTTATGCATACTCCCAATGTGCAAATCCAGCTGCCGAAAGCCAGGGCAAAAAAATTCTTTTTCGGCATGAAAGAATCTGTTCATTATCTTGAAGCAAAAGATCATATGAATATTTTTTCTCAAAAAACAATCAGCCGCCTTTTGAAAAGAAATGGATTCGGGCATATAAAATTCATTCATTTAGCCCCTATTCAAAGCGTTTCCGGAAGCAGTAGTGCAGTCTTAAGGGCTATAAAAAATTTATGGAATGGATGGGCCAAGATAATAGGATTAATATCATTTGGAAAAATCAACATTGATAATTTATTTGTTATTTCGAAAAAAATATGATTTTGCCTGCTGTTTTTATCATTTTTTTCGGTTTGGCTATCGGTTCATTTTTGAATTGCCTGATTTGGCGGCTGATCAATAACGAAAGCATCCTAGGGCGGTCATATTGCCCAAAATGCAAGAATCAAATCGCCTGGTACGACAACCTGCCGCTGATAAGCTATGTATTTTTAAAAGCCAAGTGCCGGCATTGCAAGGAACGGATATCGATCCAATACCCGCTGGTTGAATTGGCGACCGGAATATTGTTTCTGGCTGCTTGGTATTTGGAATCTGGCATCGGGAATCATTTTACGCAGTCAGTAATGCAATTCCCAATCCGCCAGCTGGCGGACAATTCCCAATTCCCAATCGCCTTAGCCAGAGATTTTTTTATCATATCCGTGATGATAGTGGTTTTTGTGATCGATTTGCGCTGGTACTTGATTTTGGATATTGTAACCATTCCAGCGATAATCATTGCATTCGTTCTGAATTTGCTTTTAGGAATTAATTGGTATATTTTGCTTATTTCTGGTATAATAGGAGGTAGCTTCTTCCTGTTGCAGTACATTTTATCCAAAGGTAGATGGATTGGTGGAGGTGATATCAGGCTCGGTATTTTAATGGGCGCTGCATTAAGCTGGCCAAATGTAATTTTAGCTATTTTTTTGGCCTATATTATAGGTTCAGTTGTGGCGATTCCTTTGCTTATCAGCAGAACCAAGGGGCTGAAATCCGAATTGCCGCTGGGCGTATTTTTATCCACAGCAACAGTTATTATCCTTCTTTTCGGAAATCAAATATTTAATTGGTATCTGGGGTTATTAAGGGCATAAAATCAAATAATATGCTTAAA
Organism: uncultured Gammaproteobacteria bacterium; assembly: GCA_964484745.1. Classification (GTDB taxonomy): domain Bacteria; phylum Patescibacteriota; class Patescibacteriia; order Patescibacteriales; family CAZAFZ01; genus CAZAFZ01. The sequence goes on from CAZAFZ010000155.1 coordinate 1,558, forward strand.
AAAATTTTTATTCCCAAATATTTGCTAATCGCGCTAATCGCGCTAATATTTTTAATTTCCGGCAGCGATAATAACAATAATATCACCCATGCTCAATCGGGAAGTTTGTTGAGCCTGTTCGGCTTTGCCTGGAGCGAGAATTTCGGCTGGATCAGCTTCAATAATTCGGATTGCAACAACGAAGAGTATGAGCTTTGCCAAAATATATCAAGTCCTTATGACAATTTGCCTTATTCCTGCTATCCGGAATTGAATTATTTTATGGACTGCGGCAGGGTAACCCCCACAAATATTCCTCCCTGTACAAGGACTAGCCAGGTAAATCCGACAACCAAATACTGCGTACTTTGCCCCCCGGGATATACCAAGACTGCCGCCTGGCAAGTCGGAGGCGGAACTTTTTGGGAAGAGCCCAACGCCTGTTGTTCCAATAGCAGGACCGGTGGTATCGCGAATTGCGCAATTACCTGCGCAACGTCCGAATGCACCGCCAACGGCGGCAAATGCATAGATTGGTGCTACAAGTGCAACCATGACGCAGTGAATTATATCTGCGACAACACTTCCGGAATGCCTGATTGCCCGATCAATAATCCTAACGGCTATGATTGTACTTCAGCTACCTGGCGCGTCCAAATCGATGAAACAACCGGCGATATGTCCGGTTATGCCTGGAGCCCTTACTTGGATTATATTTCGTTTGAACGCTCGACGGCAGGGGATCCGCCGCAAGCCCCTTATAATACAGGCTCCGGCCCGATAGCTAAATACGGTTTGGCCGGCAATCCTTACGGAATTCCGGAAAAATATCTTGATGGCTGGGCAAGAGCCCTCCTGCTAAATGACGCCAGCGGCAACCAAAACGGCTGGATCCGCCTAAGCGGCACGGCCCAGGATAGCTCGAATTACGGCGCCTATGTTGCCGATGACGGCCAATTCGAGGGTTATGCCTGGAATGGGAACGATACTGCATCAACCGGCATCG
>CAZAFZ010000156.1:0-2512 GCA_964484745.1 uncultured Gammaproteobacteria bacterium
TGTAATTGTAATGAGGGTCAACAAAAATGACTTATTGGAAATCTCCAGGGCCAGAAAGCCTGTGGCTAGGTTAAAAGGGAAGAAAGTAAAAATATTGCCAAAAAAATTGGTGCAATTGGCCCGAAAAAAAATCATGGAACTGATTCGTACCCGGCTTGAGCCGGGAACATGTCCGCAAATTACATTTTGAATAATAACATTCAAAAAGCATTCAAAAACCCTGCAATAATTTAAAGCAGGGTTTTTTAAGCCAAATGTCAGCTTATCATCTTTGCGTTAGAATACCTATTCACTTCGTCCATAATATTGGCCATCCGGTCAGGGCCGATCGAACTGCCTTGGCTGTTGCGGTTGCCAAAGATCGTATTCCCGCCCCCGTATGGCTGGGAATCTCCGGGCGTCCCTTCAAGTTCGTTGAGCAGAGACATAAGCTTAGCAAGGTCAAAGGGGGCAAACAGGAGCTTGCCGAAAACCCAATAAAATTTTCCAATCGAATTTTGCCGGAACAGAGCATATGTATGGTAGCGGTCGCGGAAAATTCCGGTTTTGGCATGAATACCAACTTCACGGGCAACGATCCACTTTGAATTGCCGCCGAATTTCTCGTAGCGCACGTCCAGCGGGATTGTTTTGCCTTTACCGCTAATTGACTGCAGGAATCTTGCCTCGACATCAAAGACAACTTGCTTGAACATCTCGGGATCTTTGAACGGTTCGTTGATCCTGCCCTGGCTCCTGAAATTGGAATAAGGCTCGAATATCCAAGCCATTCTTTTCATCATCGGGACGAAACTGGACGGGAACGGATACGCGCCGGCGAATGTATCCAATGTATCTTCCGCCATCACTAGCTTATAGACGAGCTTGCTTTCGATAAACTCGGGGCGCTGGCCATTGTTGATCAACGTCCATGATGTAGCAATATCCTGGTCGCAATCGTTGGCATAAACCCGGATTAGCTCTCCACAGCAGTCAAATAGCACCTGGTTAATTGCAAAATATACTTGGCTGCAAGTCGCCCTGGTAAAAGGGCGATATACGTCTTCATGGTGGTTGCAATTCATCCAGAGACCTTTTTTATTGATATGGTGCCTGGGGCCGCGATGGACATATCCGTCCAAAGCGATAGAAGACGGCGGCTTTTTTTCGACAAATTCTCTCCAGCCGATTGAGACGCCGGGCTCCATTATAAGCTCTGCCTGCATGGCTTTTCTCCTTTTAATGATCGGTGAAACAATAACAATATTTATACCATAAAATCAATAGATATGCAATGGTCCTGCAAATCGCCAATATTTATAAGGAATTTTTCGGCAGCTGGATAAAAAAGCAAGTTCCCTTTGATTCGCGGGAGTAAAAATTTATTTCGCCCCCAAAATGATCGGTTACTATCAGTTTGATGCTCGACAAGCCGATCCCCAGATTGCCTTTGCCCTGCTTGGAAGTGAAAAACGGCTCAAAGACCATGTCTTGGAATTCATCCTTGATCCCGATTCCATTATCTTCGATGATGATATTGAGATTATTGCTGAATGCGTGCAAAGAAATCTTTATCAGCCCTGACCTATTAGGCTTGGCTTGGCTGCAGGCATCTATGGAATTGCCGAGCAAGTTCAGAATTACCTGTCCGTATTTAACCGGATTGCCGCGAATAAGATAATTATTTCCTTTAGCGGCTTCGAGTAAGATTTTTACCCGGGCTTTTCTGGCTTTATGCTCCAACAGCCCGGCCATCAGTCTCGTTTCATCGTATGCGTTAAAATTGTTTTTCTGTTCGCAGCCGGCTGCCTGTTTATTGATCGATTCAACCAGTCCTTCGATTCTTCCGGCTGCCTGCTTGGCGCGGTCCAAATTATCTTTTAATTTTCTTCCGCTGGCCGGAATTTTCTTTTCCATCTCATTGGTTGCATCGTTAATGCAGAGCATCAGGGCGGCCAGGGGATTGATAATGTCATGAATGATTCCCGCGGTCAATTTTCCCAGTTCGGAAAACTTATTGAAAGCCAGCATTTTATAATTCACTCCGTTCATACGCTCCGACAGCAAGGCGTTCGCTTTTATCGATAATTTTTCCTGCGAGCGGATCGAATGGTAGCTGTAAAGCAGGAACGCTGAAACAACCGGGTAGAAAAAAAGCTGCTCCTTAGGCCAATGGCCATGCTTTTTAAGGACGAACAGGACCAGAACCATGATATTAAAAAAGCTCATCAAGGCCAACGAACGCGAACTTACCGCCAGTCCCGAAAAAAGCGCGGCCAGAGACATCAGGGCGAAGCATAAATGCGGCTCGATGCAATACGCGGTCAATCCCACCAAAGAAAGGGCAAAATAACCGGAGAGCAGAGCGTAGTATCCGACCAAGCTGAATCTGCCGCGATGCAGCTTGAAAAATATCAGCATCAGAGACGCCGCCGCTATCATCAATGGGTAATAAAGACCATGGTCCACGGAGCGCGGCAATTCATCATGGGCCAATAAAAGCAAAGCCAAAGCCAGCGAAAGAAAAAGCAAA
>CAZAFZ010000157.1:0-2430 GCA_964484745.1 uncultured Gammaproteobacteria bacterium
ATATACGCCCTCCCTTAAATCGCCGATGTCGGCCCTGAATTTTGCCTGGCTACCGGCAGTTACCGTCTTCACCAAAATTCCGTCCTTGAGGATATTGACCTGGCTGGAAGGGAAAGCCCAGCCTTCCAGGGTTAGGTTCGGCGGAGTTTGATCCGGATAAGGGTTAAGGCCCGTGTCTCCTCCGCTGGTAGTAGTCGGTAAAAATCCGCTGCCTCCGCCACCGCCGGCTCCTCCTCCGCCACCGCCGCTGCTGCCAGGCCCTTCGGTCCCCCCGCTGATGTCGCCCGAACCGGGATCACTCCCTGTTCCGGCTCCTGAATCCTCGCCGGTTCCGCCGCCCGAACCGTCTTCATCGCCCTCCCCGTCGCCCTCGCTGGGCAATTCAACATAAAAATAAATGATAAAATCGGTAGTATCTATAAACCCATCAATCCATGCGCATTTGATATAATAATAATACCACTGTCCGCCGACCAGACCGCTAATCATGCCGGAATGGTAATTTCCGCCCGTATTGCTGAATGAATCGGCCATTAAATTATAGTCGGTGTCGGGAATCATCGAAAACGAGCAAGTGGCTGTTAGATTGGTTGTCAAGGACATGATCGTCTGGGTTGTTCCTCCGACCAATGACCCGTTCGGGAAGCCATTCGCCCTTATTCTTCCAATGCCGAATGAAACATTGGTCTTGGCAACCATGGCCACCATGATTTCCGCCCTATCAATCAAGACTCCTCCCGCGCTATAACTGCTGAGGAATATCTTATAAGCATCTAGTCCGGGCGGATTGATGATGCGATTAATGCCGTTCCCGCCATAAAAGGCGTTATTGCCAAGCTTGATTTCAAGATATGATCCGGCATTTACCGGATTGGCCGGATTCAGGTTGATAGTCACGCTGGTGGAGGATCCGGCAACAACGCTGACGGCGTCGCTGCCTGCCGCAAATACCGAATCGAGCTCGCGGTTGATGAAAGGGCCGGCGCTGTCGTCAGCGGCTGCAAAATCCACGTCGTTAACTCCGAAAGCAGCCGGCATATAAAAAGAATCCTGCTGGAAAACGATCCTGACCGATCCTCCGCCGGGTATATTTGAATGGGTCCTGAATTTTATGAGGTGGTTCGAGGGCGCTCCGGGAGCTGAATTGGATATTCTATCGCTGGCTTTGCTGAAGCTGCCCACGGCTAAAACCGCCTTGACGGCCAGCAAAACGCTGATTGCGCCCACGACAGCAATGATTTTTAAGGCATTCCCCTTTTTCATTTAATTAATTTTTGCCTTTTTTTCTCTTGATATCAAGATAAAAATTAACAGAAATAAGAACGAATAATACGACGATGCCGGCGGAAAGAACATAGATCAGCAGCTGCTGTTCGCGGATACGCTTGACATATATCTCCTTTTCTTTTTGGTTTAAATAGTTTTCGCGCTCATCAAGTATTTGTTCTTTTTGGGCTAGCTGAACAGCCGCGTTATTAAAGGGATTGGGGGGGACGCTGGTTGACGTACCGATGCCGATGGCATGCCCGATTTTCGCTCCGAGAAACCTGCCGATATCAACAGGATCAACGCCGATATTGTACAAAAAGGAAACCAAAATTAAAGCAAATAAAAATATCCTGAGGTTGTGGATGAATTTTACGATTTTATGCAGCATATGCTTAAAATAATATTAATAAAAATTGATTTTTATCTTCCAAATTAACCCAAATCTATAAAAAACATAAATAATTTATAAATTTTAATTTCAAGCCAAATCTTAATGCTCTAATGTTTTAATGTTTAAAAATTCTATCATTCGAAATTCATTCAAAATTCAAAATTATTAATATTTTTTCGCGTTATGCATTTATCTCGCACAAGCATTATTAATTTATGGAGCAATGCTTTACGGAATTATTAATGATTATTTTACGCATCTGAATCCTACTCCGATGCCGGTAAAGGACGGCTGTGAAACCATGTAGGCGGAATATTGTCCGGCCTTGGATTGATTGTCCCAATAGCCCCCTCTGGCCACTGCCCTGACTCCCTGCTTCTTGATCCATAAATAATCGTGGTAATAATTTTCATCGCCGGTGTCAGATACGGTTTCTGATGCAATACCATCCTGATCAGCGGCTAAGACATATCCTTGTTCCGGCAATTCCCTGTCTCCCAGCTTGCCTTCGCTGATCGTCTCATCCACCCATTCCCAGACATTACCGATCATGTCGAAAGCACCGCTGGCAGAAACGCAACTTTTAGCCGATCCGGTCAACCCCGGCTGTTTGTCCCAGTTGAAATCAACCTGGCAATCGCTTGCAGACCAATCGGACAGCAGATCGGGAGTCCCCAGGGCGGCTGCCTGCCACTCTTCATTGGTGGGCAGTCTTTTTCCGGCTTTGCGGCAGGCTAATGCCGCTTGGCTTTGGGAAATGTTGACCCAAG
>CAZAFZ010000158.1:0-2423 GCA_964484745.1 uncultured Gammaproteobacteria bacterium
GTATAAGCTTATCGCCTTTATTGTTTTTTGTTTCCAGCGCCGTATAGACTTCCGGTAAATTGGCCTCCTCGAAAGCGACGTCGATGACCGCGCCGATTATCTGTTTGACCTTGCCTGCCGAAGCATCAACAGAGATTGATTTGCCTGAATTTTTAGACATATTATTGACAAATAAATTATATTATGTTAATTTTTCTATTGGCTTGATTCCTAATCAAATTGCCCAATCTAGAAGCTATCGCATGAAACCGAACCTTGACAATCTATTGATTTTAGCCGAAAATATCCTGAAAGAAAATGTCGAGGGATTGATTCCCGCTGACCCGAAAGATATTGATGCCAGGTTAGCCGCCTTGTTCGATCATGAAAAATTTGGAATTATCGATTTTTCCCATGAAAGAAAAACCAGGGTGTTTCGTTATAGAAAAAGCTGTCCGATAAATAAATTAATTTCCCTATTCTCTGAGCGCCTGAAAGAGCTCTACGTCGATCATGATACCAAATTTAAAGATAAAATCTACCTTCTGGAGTTTAGCCTAGCTTTGAGTATGGACGAATTGGCAAAAACAATAATTTTGCAGGTGAAAAATGAGCCGATTTACTGAACATGGGGATGTGCCGCGTGAACACGAGATCACTACGGGAATTAATCGACAGCCAACTCTGGCTCCATTATGGGTTTTTTTTGGAAAAGCCGGATGCATTATTGAACAGAATGTTTTATCTACACTGCGCCAGTTTCATGGTCCACAGCGAACATATCTTGTACCAGCTGAAGGATCAGAACTTCTGGTATTTTGATAAGCGCACAATCATAAATTTCTTGCTATCTTTATTGAACAAACGAGGGATGCGGGCGAAATTAACCGAACTGGATAGTATCGAGGTAAAAAATTTCATTTTAACAATATCCCTTTGTAGAAATGCTTATTTTATAGCCATTTCGATCGCTAATAATTGATCTTTGCCAACCGCATGATTTTTCAGTCCTGTTTTTTAAATGACTAATTCAAGAAATATCAGCAGAACCGTTTAAGGTTCTGCTTTTTGAATTAATGAACATGCTTGCAGGATTCTATCTTGATAAAATCCGCGATTCTATCCATTAATAACACTCCGCCCGATTAACTCGTAATTTTTTATACCGATCATCCCGAAAATATTTCCAACCTCTCTTGCCAAAAAACCTTTCAGGGATGCTTTTCTTAATTCTTGCCCCGCTCGTGACTTTCCCTCCAGCAAGCGGCAACCCGCCCGCTTCGCTTTAGCGAATGCGAGGCGAGCATTTTCGCTTCGCGATGCGGGGCTTTTTACTTCTAGGCCCCTCTGTGTTCTTCGGACATCTTCGGGGCGCTCACTCGCATTTATCCCGCGTCTACCGGGGCGTTCGCGCTTCTTGTTTCATCATTCTTCCAGCGCATTCGCCCCCGCGCTTATCTCCGCCAATTCCCGGGTAATGCCGGCCTGCCTGGTCTTATTGTAAAACAGCGTCAATTCATCGATCATCTCCCCTGCCGCTTCGTTTGCCTGGTGCATCGCTGCCATGCGGGCCGAGTGCTCGGAGGCGTTCGATTCAAGCAAGGCCTGGTATAGCTGAACCTCTATCAGGCGCGGGATCATGGCATCAAGTACGTCGCGCGGACTCGGTTCGAACTTATAGTCATATATGAACTTATCAGACTGCAAGTGTTTTTCTTTTTTCTTCCCTATAAATTCCTTGTCAAGGCCGACCCTGGTATCGGCTCCGACGATCCCCAGGTAATCATCCTCTTTCTCAAGCTCGATCGGCAAAAGCTGCTTGACACGCGGCACTTGCTTGGATGCGCTGACATAATCCGTATAGGCAACCATGGCCTTATCGCACTTGCCGCTTAAATAATCATTGATGACCATCCGGGCAACCGGAATAACTTCCGCGACCTGGCTGGCAATATCCGCCTTGGGAAAATCGGCAATGATCTCATATCCGGAACCGGCAAACGCTTCCCCCTTTTTGCCGATCAGAACCAGTTCGGTCCTGATCTCTTTTCCGCCGTTCGCTTTGTGATGCTTCCTGATAGAATCCTTTACTTTACTGCTGATTGCGGTATTGAACCCGCCGCAAAGTCCTCTGTTCGAAGTTATTATGATTATCGAAACGCATTCCAGCTTTTCCTTTTTCTTAAGCAGCGGGTGGAGCGCATCGCCGTTGCCCCCTGAAGCCATAGCGATATTCAAAACAGTCTCCCAGCTCAAATTCGCGTAAGTCCTGGTCTTGAGCACGCCCTCGATGGCCTTGCGCATCTTGGTGGCCGCAACCATCTCCATGGCGCGGGTTATTTTTTTCGTATTTGACACCGACTTAATGCGGCGCTTTATATCTCTGGTGCTTGGCATATATTCGCTAATCGACGCCAAGGGACGCCAATTTACGCTAACTTTTT
>CAZAFZ010000159.1:0-2320 GCA_964484745.1 uncultured Gammaproteobacteria bacterium
CTTATCCGGCAGAAATCAGGCAACGCATGCATTTAATGCATTACGCGGACAATTACAAGGAGCAGGACATAGAAGGTTTTGCCGGATTTACAAAGCAAGGCGTCAGATATCTGTTTTAAATTAATATGGCAAAGCCCGCGTAATATGCGCGGGTTTTTTTGCTTATTCGCCAGACATGATAAATTATATTAAAGCCATTGCCCGCCATAAATAAATAGGATATACTGATAATGTATGAAAGACGCTAATATTAAAACTATTTGGCCGCTGATAGGCAATAGCCATATCAGCGAATATTTGAAGAAAAGCATCATAAGCGGCCATGTCGCCGGAACTTATATTTTTTCCGGCTTGAATGATTTAGGCAAGGCAACGACCGCGAAATATTTTGCCAAAATTTTGCTTTGCCAATCCGGGGAAAGGGACAAGTCCGGCGAGCCCTGCGGCGTTTGCCCGTCGTGCCGGATTTTTGACCGCGCCAAAGATAATGCCTCCGACTTAGCGGGTCTGCACGGTGATTTCCACCTTATCAAGCGCGCCGAAGGCAAAAAGAATATCACTATCGAGCAGGTCCGGGAGTTCATCAATAAGCTGAGCCTTGGTTCGTTCCTGAATTCCTATAAAGTCGGTATCATCAAGAACGCCGAAAACCTTTCCATCGAGGCGGCCAACGCGCTCCTGAAAACGCTGGAGGAGCCCAAGAAAAAAGTGGTCATTATATTAACCGTTTCCAGCGCCGAGCTGCTTCCCCCGACCATAATATCCAGAAGTATGGTGCTTCGTTTCCGTCCGGTTTCTTTCGGCGAAATCCATGATTACCTGGTCGAAAATTTCAATATAACCCGCAGCTCAGCCAAACATTTAGCCCATGCTTCACTCGGACGTCCGGCCTTGGCGGCCAAGCTTTGCGAAGACAAGGAATACCATGCCAAGTATGTCGAAACCGCCAGTTCATTTTTATTGGCTTCGTTAAAGGATTTAAATGAAAGGATACTGATCGTAGAAAGCTTGGTTGACAAGGTTAAGTCGGACGATCTGGCAGTCGGAACCAAGGGAATTTTGGACATTTGGACCGGAGTTGTGCGCGACCTGATGCTTTTAAACAACGGAGTGGGCGAACTGACCCAAAACGATTTCATGCAAAAAGAGCTGGCCCGGACCGGCAGCAAATATTCGGCCGCTAAGCTCGTCCGGCTTTATGAAGCACTGGCTAAGGCCAAAGCTTACGTTAATGCCAACGTCAGCCCGCGATTGGTGCTGGAGAATGTGATGATGCAGCTCTAAGCGCGATATCAATATACAATAAATATAATCCGAATCCACGAATCATATCCGAATGCTCCGAATCAAAACACCCCGAATAATTAAATTAAAATCTGAATAGTGCGGGCATAGAAAAAATTCGAAATTGAAAATTATTCATCATAATAATATGAAAACCGGAAAATTTTTTTACTTTGTACCAATAATTCTATTGGCTTTGGTATTGTCTGCTTGTTCAATCAAATTCAACTCGGGCAACAAGGCGGCGGGTGTGGACGGCGGTGTTTTTGTATCTACCAATAAGGGCGAGATTTGGCAGAACAAATCGCTCATTCCGACGGTCATCGGAAAACCGGGTTCGATCATCGCGCTCGACGCATTTGCCTTCGTTATGGACCCCAGCGACCCGAAAACCTATTATTACGGCAGCACCGATACCGGCCTGTTCTACACGCACGACAAGAGCGAGAGCTGGATGTTCGTCGAGGCGCTCGGCCAAATACCGATTACCGATGTCGCAGTCGACTCCAAGGATAAGTGCAACATTTACGCGTCTTCGGGAAACAAATTGTATAAATCCGTTGATTGCGCCCGAACCTGGAAGCAGACCTTCGTGCATAATGACCCTAAGACTACCATAACCGAATTAGAGGTCGATACGTATAATCCTAATAATATATACATCGGCACCACCCGCGGTGAAATTCTCAAGAGCACCGACGGAGGCGCAAACTGGCAGGTATTGGAAAATTTTTCCGACAAGATAGAAAAGCTTGTGCTTTCGGCCAATGACACCAGGGTAATATTTGCATGCACGACCAAGAAGGGAATATTCAGGTCAAAAGACGGAGGTTCAAGCTGGACAGACCTAAAAGATGCATTCGGGAAAGAGATAAAGGATTACAAGGATTTCAGGGATCTGGACATCCCGGCCGGGCAGGGCGATTCTGTTTATTTCGCTACGCAGAACAACATTTACAAATCTTCGGACCTCGGTGAGTCTTGGACCGGGCTTCAGCTGATCACTCCGGAAAAGGGGGCTTCTATTTACGGAATT
>CAZAFZ010000160.1:0-2319 GCA_964484745.1 uncultured Gammaproteobacteria bacterium
TATCGGATGGATGGAGGCCGCTGCCAGCCCGTAAACCAGGGGAAAAATAAAATCTTTTTTTGTTTTTACGTTCAGGCTTTGCATGATCATGGCCAACAGGAAAAAATAGGCTAAATTTTGCGGCGTCGTCACGATGAAAATGCTAAAAGGCAAAATAAGCGAAAACAGAATTGCCAGCGATGACGCAGCCTTCGTGCCTTTAAGGAAAAACCGTAAATTGCCCCAGGCAGCCGGGACTAAGAGCAGGCAGGCCAGGACAGGAACGGCCAGCTTGTCGATAGCAGCGATCGGAACGCGTAAAAGCGCGTGGAGCGATGTAAATAATCCGTATTGGCCCAAATAATAAAGCGGGCGCGGCTCGATAAAACCTTGTTGCGAAATTATTTCGACCGTTGCCTGATGGACAAAGGGATCATAGCCGTAGCCGATGACATAAACGATCAGCGCGACGGAAAAAGCCGTAAAAAAGTGCGCTACAACAAGCAGGGTTACGGCCGGATTATAGCGGCGCGCGGCTCCTGCGCTTATTATGCCGATCAGCGCCAGCGTGCTTAAGAAATAGAGCAGGAAGAAACGGCCGTCGATTGCTTCCCAGGGCGATACGATCGCGCGGTCCGTTCTGGCAGAATACAGAAGCAGAATTTCCAGCAAAAATAAGACCAGATAGCCGGCGGTTAAAGCGGCAGCCGGAAAATCTATTCTGCCGGCTTGCATGAAAAGCCGGCAAATCCCGTTCGGACAATTCACCTTAGTTTTTAAGGCGCCGGCAGAATGCGGCAGGCCGGCGCCCGTGCCGATATCCCTTGTTCCGGAGCCTGTTTCACCCGCCCCTTTTGCTTCAAGCGATTTACCGCCGGTTGCGTCATTTTTGGCCAGATATTTTTTTACGGTAAAAAACAGGAGCAGGGAAACCGCGATTGATCCGGTAATTCCCGGCAGGCTTATTTCATAGGTGTAAAGCAGGATAGCGCTGAAAATGCAAACCAGGCCGAGGAAAAAGATCATCTCTTCGGCCAGATGAAAAATGGATTTTTCTTTGAATTTCCGCATGCTGTTTATCTTCGGGGGCAATTATACTATAATTAATATTACAGAAAAAATCAGGAATAATCCAATGGGCAAAAGGCTAAAAAGTTTGATGACGTGGTTCGCGGTCGCCGTATCGGCCGTGCTTCTGACGACCCTGGGAATCGACGCGGTCGATAACATGAATAATTTTTCGAATTCGATAATTGGCTCGCTGTTCGTCGACAGATCCGAGCAGACGCCATGTCCGCCCGACATGGCGTATATCCAGTCTCCGGACGGCGGTTATTGCATCGATAAGTTCGAGAATGCGCCGGGCGACGGCTGTCCGGTCAAGAATCTGCAAAGCCAGGTCGATACGGCGGCCAATCTGGGCTATGGCGAATGCCAGCCCGTTTCCAAAGAAGGTGTCTACCCTTGGGTTTTCGTTTCTCAGGACCAAGCCAGGGAGCTTTGCGCACGCGCCGGCAAACGTTTGCCGACAGCCAACGAATGGTCGCTGGCCGCGCTCGGCACTCCGGATAAGACCGCCGGCTGGGACGCTAACGATTGCCAGGTCGCCTTGAATTGGAGCGAGCATCCCGGATCCGCCGGTTCGGGCAAGAATTGCGTCTCCTCGGCCGGCGCGTTCGACATGGTCGGCAATGTCTGGGAATGGATCGAAGGCGTTGCGGCCGATGGCCTGCTTGACGGCATGGAACTGCCGGAATCCGGCTATGTCGTCAGCTCCGACGGCAAAGGGCTGGTTTTGGCAACGGATCCGGAAAATCCGGACGCCAATTATTACGGTGATTTTTTTTGGATCAGGAAGCAGGGCGTAAGAGGGATCGCCAAAGGCGGATACTACGAAAATGAGTCCAAGGCCGGAGTATACAGCGCTTATTTAATATCAGCACCGTCATTCGCGGGCGTAGGGGTGGGATTCAGGTGCGTGAAATAATCGCATAACTCGTAATGCGTAATGCGTAACGTCATTTTTTGATAATTCAATTGTCAGCATTTCAAATTAGCATCCTTAATTATAAGTATTATAAGTTGCAATTTTTCGATTAATCTGCTAATCTATGCTAAATATTGAAAGAAAAAAATGCTGCATAAAATAGCCGAATTTTTTAGAAAATATTGGAGAGCTTGCGTTCTGGCCGGAATCGCGGGCGTTTTTTTTATCGGTGCGAGCGCGTTTAATTTCTATACCCAAAAGCCGGATTTTTATTGGGGCCAGGGCAGCGAGCTGATCAAATGGTCATCGCCCGACGAAACAGCCAATTATATCTCGGCCAAGCTGTTTTCCCA
>CAZAFZ010000161.1:0-2318 GCA_964484745.1 uncultured Gammaproteobacteria bacterium
CAAGCGTAAAAACCAGTACCGGCTATACCTGCCCGGCTACATCGGCGCAAACGGAAACCCCTTGCCATTCGGTAAAAGGGGATATCGGGGTTGAAGGCATTATAGTGCCGGTTGATTGCCCCTGCCCGAGCGATACCGTTTTCCGGCAAATGGACAATATTACTGCAGGCGGCCCTTACCGCATCTGCGAATGTAAAGAGTAAATGATCAAAACTCAAAGATTATTAAGTATAAAAAATAATTATGGCAAAAAGAGCTACAGGAGTTGGGAAGCGCAAGAAAACGAGGTCGCATAAAACCGCAAAACGCCTTGAGATCAAAAGGATCATGCTTGAGGAGAAGGCCAGGAAAAAAAAGCGCAAATAATCAGTTAAAATAAAAAACAGCCCGATAAACCGGGGCTGTTTTTTATTTATAATAAAGGTTTAAACTTTATTAACATTGACTGCGGCATTTCCTTTCGGGGTTTTTTCGATCTCGAAGGTGACAGTGTCGCCTTCCCTGAGCTGATCGAAATCAATGCCTTCCACATTGTTGGCGTGGAAAAACAGGTCATTCGCGCCATCCTGGGCGATAAAACCGAAGTTTTTGTCAGTCAGTTTTTTGATGGTTCCTTGCATAATAATGTAAAGATAAAGTTAATTAATCAAATACTAAGAAGTGGAAATTCGACTTTATCTCTACACCTCTAATATTCGACACCCCTGCTGTTTGATTCAAGGGCGGATAGTAATTAAACTAACTATTTAACATTAGCACGAATAATATATTTTGTCAAACATATTCTGCCTGATTTTTCTTCAGAGCCTGATCTGGAAAAAGTTGACTTTTTTCCTGATTGGTGTATAATTCAGGCACTTAGCGCGAAGTAAATTAAGCTGCCGCGCCCTTGCATATTTCGTGCAATCCTTTTATACCTGGGGCGGCCCCCTTAATGATATGCAATATGACTACCAAAGAACAATTCTTAGCTGTACATAATAAATTATCCCCGTTGAACCTAAAAGCCACTCCGGAAATGCTTTCCGTTTTCAAGGATGAGAAGCCGGGACTTTTCAGCGGCGACGATTGGCCGATCGATAAAATCCGCCGTCCGTTCGTCATGTGGCTTACATCCTTAACGCGGGCAAAAAAAGAAGAAATGGGCGAGCTCTAGCCCATGGTTCAAGGCTTGAATGCATGAAATTTATCCGCCAGACTTAAATGCTAATGGAGATATGCGACAACGCCCGGTCGGCATTAAGGGACAAAGCGCCCTTTTTATCGGCCGAAGCTTTATATCCGGCCGGCTGAGCATATTTCAGTTGAGCCTGTTCAAGCAGAGAGATTTCACGGTATCGGGTGCAAGTTCTTGTTTGACAGATAGCCAATTCATGAGTTAAAATCGGATTAAGCTTAATCGGATTTATTAATATATATATAAATATGAGGAAAACAATTATCACCGCATTAATCGCGGCAATTACATTATCAATGTCCGGGATCGCAAGCGCAACGATGCTTATTCCGGCCTCCGATCAGGCCAAAGAACATGCCCAGGCCGCTCCCGAACACTCTCCGGCTATTGACGAAAGCTGGGGGCTTGAGAAAGTGGATTTTATCCATTATGCAAAACCGGAAAACCCGGCAAAGTCGATCAACCCCGCAAGACCGGCAAAGACCGAATCCTGCTATAAATTGATGGGAGTAAAATGGCCCAGCCTTCCGGTGAATTATGCCATCAATCCAGCAAATTCACAAAGCCTGGATAATAATTTTATTGCTACGGCGATATTTAATGCCGCAGAAACATGGGATGCTGCAACTTCGCGGGAGCTGTTTGACAACGCATATTCAATCGACGGTACAGCACAGTACGGATTACAGGATTATGAAAATACGATAGCTTTCGGCGCATACCCGGATTCCAAGGTTATTGCGGTAACTTCGGTCTGGTATACCAGGGTCGGGAAAAGAATCGTTGAATTCGATATGCTGTTTAACACAAGCTTCAATTGGGGAGATGCAACAGCAGACAACACCTTAATGGATCTGCAAAATATCGCAACCCATGAACTCGGCCACGCCGTCGGCTTAAGCGATATTTACAGTACGACCTGCACCGAAGTTACCATGTACGGCTATTCCGGGGAAGGCGATACTGCTAAAAGATCATTGGAGCAGCCCGATATCAAAGGCCTGGTAACAATGTATGGCTTGTAATCCATAAGCGCAATTATATATTTCAACCAAAAACCGGCCAAAGGGCTGGTTTTTGGTTGAAAGCCTTCAGCATGGCCATGTTCCCCTGCAAGAGCGGGTCGCTCGCCGCGAAGACC
>CAZAFZ010000162.1:0-2291 GCA_964484745.1 uncultured Gammaproteobacteria bacterium
AGGCAGCGGTTCGCCAGCCTGGCGCAAAGCCAGCAGCGTAACCAGCGCCAGGTTCATGTATCCTTGGTAAAAGAAGTGTCCCAAGCAGTCAGCCGCGAACACGAAAGGGGCCAATAACAAAGCCGGCAAAGCGCCCAGCGGCCAATAATAACGGCCGCCGAACAGGGAAGCGTCGCTCCAGGTTTGAGGCATCTGCAGGAAATACAGCCGGCCTTTCGTAAATGCGTCGGCCAGAAAAACATATTGCTGTTCAGCCAGCGGCAGCAGGTTGAAATAGGCGATTACTGAGAAAAATCCGGCCAGCATAAAGCCGAACAATATCAGCCGGCCGGAGAATATTTCCGATATTATTCCCTGCTGCTGTCGGTTGGCTGGATTTTTTGGAGTCATAGGGAGCTATCGAGCTTATATAATTCGAAAGATCCCTCCTTATATACTAATGTATAATTGCTTTGAATAAAATTATCAATGGCATTCTTGCGGTAGTTGAACTTTTTGACCAGGTCATAGTTCATTGCGGCGCATTCCGGCCTGGCTGTGGCAATGATTACCGCGGCTTCCGCCAGCTGCCGTTCTGACAGCAGATGGACCTGGGAATAGGGCAAAGCATTGGTTTTGCGGGCTTCGAAATAAAGTCCGGGCAGGAAAGGACCCGCATAAATATTCCGGGCGGCGGCGCATTCATTGAGGACGGCATTGAAAGCCCTGCTTCCGGTTAAGCTGGAAAATGGCGGGAATTGCACAAAGCTTAGCACATTATAAGCTATAATCAAGCAAATTATAATTGAAGTAAAGCCAGCGACCTGCATTTTGGCATGAAGCTTTAAATTCGCGAAATTTTCGGCAGTTAATGCTGTTAAAATATGAAGTGGAAAAATGACCAGCAGAAGATGGAAACTGTCCGCGCGCGGAATAGTTTGGGCCAAAAGGAAAAACTGGATCCAGATAAGCGGTTCGGCCGCCCTTTTATTTTTTTCAAGCAGAAAAACATATAAGATTAGTATTATCAGAAAAAACAGCAATAAGCCAAAATTAACCATATTATTTCCCGGATAAAAAATCAGCGGATAGACAACCAGCACTTGATAAAGCAAGCTGGCCGGCCAGAATGTTGCCAACAGCAAGATTGGTATTATTGAAGCAGCCAAAAAACAAATCAATGGTGAAAGCTTTAAGGTTTTGCGGATAAAAACATTGATCAGCAAATATGATGCCAAAGCCAGAATCAGCACCAGGCCTTTTTGCTGAAGGGTCAGGACGGCAAAAGCAGCCAGCAGTCCGCTTAAGGCAAAATCATGCATTTTTCGCGTAGCGAGCCCTTTGAGAAAATAATAAATCGACCAAACGACAAACGCGATGTTGTAAATATTGTGGTTTATCAGGGACCAGCTTAAAGCCGAAATTACGTACAGCAAACCGGGGATGTAGCGCCATAAATTATTCAAATAATATCCGGAAATCTTATTGATTCCGGCCAGAGCGGCCGCAAGGGCAAGCAGCCCGGTTAGCTTTGCGGACCAATAGCTGACGCCGAATATTTTCCAGGCAAAATAAACTATATAAAATCCGGCAGGCGGGATATATTCAAAAATATCCAGGTAAAGCCGCTTGCCGCTGTAAATATGCCAAGCGCCGTTAAGGATTACCCCTTCATCGCTGTCCAAAAGATGTCTGGTCCCGAAAATCAGAAATAAAAACAGAAATACGCACCAAAAAATCAAATTAGCGTATTTTTTTGGCTCGGTAAAATATCCCTGGATATTCCTAATCAAACTTTTTCCGGTAAATAATGCTGTTTTCATCGTCATAAATTTTTCCCCATTGGCTGTTTTTATCCAAAAATTCCAGCAGGTGCCTTTCTTTATGCTCAAGGGCAGAAACATTGATTTGGAGAATATATTTTTCAAACCAATTGGGCTTGATATCTATTCCTGCGGTGCTGGCCAGAACAAGGTTAATGCCGTATTCATCCAATTTGCCCTCCAGCTTGTCCTTATCGTAAAGCTTATGGTATTCCTCCATGTATGAATGCCCGCGGTATGGATATTGGGGCATGCGGCCATCAATGAAAAGCCTTAAATCGGGCAGCACCCAGGCAAGATAGCCGCCCCAGTTATATTCATTCAGCATCCGGGACTGCAGCAATTCGGGATGGGAGCGCAGAAAATCGGCTGCACCGCAAGGGTAGAATCCGCAATGAGCCCGGAATGGGTCGCGCGGATAATGCACAACGGATAAAAGGTAGATATCCGCCAGCAGCACTGCCAGCACAAGCAGGACGGCTATGAATT
>CAZAFZ010000163.1:0-2258 GCA_964484745.1 uncultured Gammaproteobacteria bacterium
GCGCAATATCCTGCGTATAAGCATCGCCGGATAGCGGTAAAGCGAGGAAAACTCTTTGAGCGTATGCGTACCGTCGATTCCTATCCGCGGCAATAAAAAAGGATCGGTTGCCGCTGTTATGTATTTATCGTCCATGGTAACGCCCAGTTTATAGCCGGCATTCTTTACGGCCGCGCGGACCGCATCGTCATACATTCCCTTAGGATAGGAAAAATACTCAACAGGGCGATTGACGGCTTTTTCCAAGCGCGCTTTGCTTTCGATTATTTCGCGCTCGAATGCGGAGCGCTCCAGGCCTTGAAAGCCCGTGTGTGTCGCGCTATGGCAGCCGATTTCCCAGCCCGATTCGATCAGGAAATTCAAATCGTCCGAATCCAGGAAGGGAAGTCCGTTGCCGAGCTCTGTCCGGTCCACCGAATCGGTTTCGGCCATGGCGAAAACGGACGGATTTATGCGGTAGTCCTTGAACAAATCTACGGATGCCAGCACATCCTTATAGCCATCGTCAAAGGTTATTGTAAAAGAAGGCCTGCTTATGGCTTTTTCTCCGGCCAGATAGCCGGCAATATCGGCCAAGCTTACCGGGTCGAATTTTTCCAAAAGCAAACCGATCTGCCTTTTTAGCATTTCCGGATTTACGCTGTAGCGCCAGGCGTCCCGGCCGATCGAATGGTAGCAAAAGACCAGAATCAGAGGATCGGGTTCCAGGTCCAGGCGGTCGAATATCCGCCCAATCCCGTATAACGCCCGCCGGCCGCCGATCAGCCATCGGGAAACGTCTTTTGCATCGCATGATCCCGGATTACGGGCTATCTTGGCGCTTACGGATATTTCCCAGCGATCCGGTACATCGGCGGAAAACAAAGCGTACAGCCGCGAATAAACGTAAAGTGCAAAATACAATAATACCGGACCGGGAAGGCGCAGAAAATAAAGCCATGCCGACCGGAGCAATAATAGCATGGGCAGGCGCAGCTCCCGGGCAACGATTTTTTTTTCAAAATACCGGTAGTAGCGGCTTTTCCTCGATTGAATGAAGCGCAGGCTTTGGCGACAGTAATCCATGGCTGTTGACGGCAATTCCACTTTGACCGAAGCGGAAGCCACAAACTCATAGCGCATATTTTGTTGGAGGCAAAACAGGTAAGAATATATGTCCTCGCCTACGCTTTCATGAAAATTCAGCTTTTCAAACAGCCGCCGGGAAAAGGCCCGAGCGGCTCCGTGGCAAGTATAGGCATTTTGTCCGTTCCGATACCTGGCAAAGGCATGATTTTTAAACAGCAGATTGGCATCAAGGGCTTTCGCGACCAGGCTTTTGGGAGGCAGAGACGAATAATTGCAGGATGCGAGGTCGGCGCGGCCGGCTATGACCGGACCGGCCAGCTGAGCCAAAAAATTTACATCTTCCAGCTCGATATCGGCGTTTAAAATAACCAAGATATCGCTTTCGCAAAGGCTTATCAGCTGGTTTTCGCGCGCCGCCAGGCCCAGCCGCTCCTTTTCGCCGATTATCAGGGCATGAGCAAGTCCTGCGGCTTGCGCTTCGGCAACGGTGTTGTCGGTGCTTCCGTCAGAAACAACAATAATCCTTCCAATCACAAATCCCTTCTCTGCTTGCAGGCCGATATTTTTAAGCAAAGCCCGGATATTGCCTTCTTCGTTATAAGCCGGTATGCCGATGGTCATTGTTGTTAGTAGTGATTTTTCCATCATTTTTATTTTAAGCTTTATGCTTCATAAAAGAAAGCTTCCATTTTATCCGCAACATTGTCCCAGCTGTAATTTTTCGCCAGTGCGATGGCCCGCTCGCCGGCTTTTTCGCGGCGCTCCCGGTCGACCGCATAATTGAGCATTTTCAAGGAGTACTCGGTTATGTCAAACGGATCGGCTTTGGCAGAGCAATCGTCTGTAATCCAATTCAGCCCGGGTATGTCAAAGCAGGCTATTGGCAGCCCGGCAGCCAAAGCTTCCAGGGCAAAGAGGCAAAAACCTTCGCGGCGCGACGGCAGCGCCACAAAAGCCGCTTCGCTCATCAGCCGTTGTTTTTTTTCGCCGTAAGCCGGCCCGGCCAGGCTGACGCCTTGCTCCAACCCATGTTTTGTAATAAGCGCGGCCAGCTTATTTTCATCCGATCCGTGGCCGGCTATTATCAGCGGAAAACCGATCCGGTCCTTTATTTCGGCATATGCGGCCAGGAGCAAGTCCAGCCCCTTTTGGCCGATGTCTATCCTGCCAAGATAAAGAATATGCCGCGG
>CAZAFZ010000164.1:0-1937 GCA_964484745.1 uncultured Gammaproteobacteria bacterium
CCGCGCCTTGTAGTTCGTCGATCCCGATGCGCACCAGCATCCGCTGCGCCTCCGAACCGATCCTGATCTGCTCGGCGATGCTTATGTCCGGTCTTGGGTTCTCTTCCCTGATTTTATGGAGCGGAACGATCATGAATTCCTGAAAATCAAGGTTTGTATCGGCGTGCTTCCCGCCGTTAAATATGTTGAAACAAGGAGTCGGAAGTGAAATTTCACCTTCAAAGCCGAATTTCCTCCGGATATATTCATATAGCTCTGTTTCTTCTCTTAGCGCCCCCGCGCGCGCGCAGGCCAAGGAAACGGCTAAAATCGCATTAGCTCCCAGCTTCGATTTATTCGGTGTTCCGTCAAGTTCGAGCATGGATTGGTCGATTTTTTGCTGTTCGCGGACGTCCAGGCCGGTTAAAGCCGGCCCGATTTTCTCATTTACGTTCGCGCATGCTTTAAGAGTTCCCATTCCCGCATACCTCGCATGATCGCCATCGCGCAATTCAAGCGCTTCATGGCTGCCGGTAGAAGCGCCGGATGGGACAGCGGCTTTAGCCGATAATCCCTTTTCGGTTATCACTTTGGCTTCAATCGTCGGATTGCCTCGGGAATCGAGAATTTCCCTGGCTATAATTTTTTTTATTCTGGCCATATTCGAGATGAATTATTTATTTATATAATATTACTATTACATCGTCTTGATCATAACCGTTGTTCTGAAGGCCATTCGGTCCATAAGAGCCGATTGCTACGGCGTCAATACAGCCCGAACCGCCGTTGCAAGGCGTATCATCGGCAGGATTGATCTGATAATCAGTATCGAAGAAATATTGGTGTTTCCAGGAATCAAGGGGTATATCGGGCATATAGGGCCCGCTCCAATTTTGATACGGCGTAACCGTATCGTTCGCGGTCAGGCCGGACGCTCCATCCGCGATCTTTACCGTGCATGTTTCGCAAACTTCATTGTTTGAAGCGCCGCCGGCAGTATGATCGATGGATTGATGGTTGGGCCATTGGCCAGTATCCATGCCCAATTGCAGAATCGCGGTTCTAAGCTGGTTTAATTCGAACTGGGCTTTGGATATTTTCGCCTTTTCCCTGGCGCGGCTGAAAGCATAAACCGCTAAAGTGCTCAACAATCCGATGATCGCGATAACGACCAAAAGCTCTATCAGCGTAAAGCCCTTATTAAATCTTTTATCCATCACTTTCGTTGATTTGTAATCTTTGAATACGATTCGTATTTGCGTAAATATGTCAAACTATTCCTTCCAGCCCCGGCATTGGCTCTCCTCCCAAATAAGCCAGCATCGCCCCGCCGCCGGTCGACACCCAGTCCATATTGGGCTTTTCTTTGGTCAAATCCAGAGCTTCAACGGTTTCGCCTCCTCCGGCGACGGCAAAAGCTTCGCCTTTTGCCCGGCGGGCGATCATTCTGGCGATCGCCAGAGTGCCATGCTTAAAATGAGGATCTTCGAATTTGCCGAGCGGCCCATTCCAAATTATGGTTTTAGCGTCCCGAATACAGGAAGAAAACAATCTTATAGTTTCCGGCCCAATATCGAGAATTACGTCATTCGGGCGGATCTCGTCTATTTTTCTCAAAACCGGGGTTTGGCCCTCTTCGCCGTCCATTACCGCCAGATCGAGGGGCAAAACCAATTTTGGATTTTCAAGTCTGGCCGCCAATGCGACATCGCCTTCGCTGAACAGCGATTTGCCGATTTGCAGGCCTCTGGCTTTCAAAAAATTATTGGCCATGGCTCCGCCGATCAGTATCCGGTCATATGATGTTTCCAGTTTTTCGATTATTTTCAGCTTGGTTGATATTTTTGCGCCACCCAAAACCGCCACCGCGGGCTTGGCCGGATTTTTCGCCCGGTCCAGGTTTTCAATTTCTTTTTCGATGATCAGGCCGCAATAGGCGGGCAATACGTTCTTAATAG
>CAZAFZ010000164.1:1947-2256 GCA_964484745.1 uncultured Gammaproteobacteria bacterium
TTGCGATGGCAGACGGCGAATGCGTCATTCACGTAAATTGCGCTGCCGGAACTCCGGCCGCCGACAACCTTTGCCAATTCCGCCGCGAACTCCGGATCATTTGCTTTTTCGCCATCATGGAATCTTAAATTTTCCAGCATCAGGATCCCTTTTTCGGGCAGCGTTTTGAAAGCCTGCTCTGCGTCTGCCCCGACGCAGTCATCGGCAAATTCGATTTTATTCCCAAGCAAGCTGCCGAGCTTCTTGGCTAATGCGGCAGTCGAGCACATTTTTCCGGCTTTTACGTCCTTGGGCTCTCCATCGCACAAA
>CAZAFZ010000165.1:0-2249 GCA_964484745.1 uncultured Gammaproteobacteria bacterium
GTCATCGTTAAAAACGATTACAGAGATATGTTGTTTGAAAATTTGAAATTATATAAGATATGTTAAATAAGCTGTTACAAATTTGGAAAGCCAGGGATTTGCGCAAGGATGTTTTATATATCTTGGCGCTTTTGGCTATTTTCAGGTTTGCCGCGCATATTCCCGTGCCGGGAGTGGATACGGCAGCTTTGTCAAACCTATTCCAGCGCAACCAGATTCTAGGACTATTGAACATATTTTCCGGCGGCAGCATGGAAAATTTTTCTATCGTGATGATGGGAGTCGCGCCATATATTACCGCTTCCATTATTTTCCAGCTTTTAGCCATGATTATCCCGCAGCTGGAGGAAATGAATAAGGAAGAGGCAGGCAGGCAGAAAATAAACATGTGGACCAGGTGGCTGACCGTACCGATGGCAATGCTTCAATCATTCGGTATGATCACGATTTTACGGCAATCATCCGCCCAACTTCTCGGAGCGGATATAGCTCCCTGGCAGTATATCAGCATGATTACCACCATTACCGCAGGAACTATTTTTCTGATGTGGCTCGGTGAATTGATCACCGAAAAAAAGATCGGCAACGGCATCTCCTTGCTCATATTTGCCGGAATCGTTTCCAGCCTTCCGGGAGGAATCCAGCAATTTCTAGCGACTTTTGATCCCAACAAAATTTTTATAATTATAGGATTTTTGGCCATTGCACTGATCACGGTCATCGGAGTCGTAATCATTACCGAAGGCCAAAGGAACGTTCCTGTCCAGTATGCCAAGCAAATCAGGGGTACCAGGATGTTCGGCGGCACCAGCACGCATTTACCCTTGCGCGTGAATATGGCCGGAGTGATCCCGATTATTTTCGCCATCTCGGTAATCCTGTTTCCGTCGCTGATCGCGCAGTTCTTTACCAGCGCCAAAAGCGTCTGGCTTTCCCAGGGCGCGGCTTGGGTTATCGACTTATTCCAAAACAACCAGCTTTTCTACGGGGTCACCTATTTTATCCTAGTTTTCGCTTTCACCTATTTTTATACCGAAGTCATATTCCATCCGACCCAAATCGCAGAAAATCTGCAAAAGCAGGGAGGATTCATTCCAGGCATCAGGCCGGGCAAAGCCACATCCGAGTATTTGTCAAAAACCACATATAAGATAATTTTCGTCGGAGCTTTATTCCTGGGTATTATAGCCGTTTTGCCCTTGATTATGCGATATTTTACCAATATACAGTCGTTAACCATTGGCGGAACCAGCTTATTGATCGTTGTAGCCGTTGTTATCGAGACAGTTAAGCAAATTGAAGCGCAGCTGACAATGCGCGAGTATGAAGGAATGTAATTAGGCTCTAAAAGCCTATGGTAGGCCTTTAGAGCCTAATAGTCCAGTTTTCCACTGGATTTTTTTTATATTTTTATGGTATAATTATAACAATATGAATCTATAAATTAATTAAAAATATTAGAAAAAACAAAAGTATGCCAGAAAAATGGAAAAAAATTAAATCCTCGCACTTTAAAGAAAAGATAAATAAAGGAAAGGTTAATAGTTATTTAGGCAATAAATATCAAGCAACGGAGATAAAAATTGATGACAACGAATATGACTTAGGAAAGACAAGCGACAAAAAGGAGCTTATTAAGTTATTTATGAACTGGTCGAAAAATAATCCTTCAGCAGATGCATTTGGAAAGATATTAAAAAACAAAGGCTTGAGCAAAAGTAAAAAATTAATAAATTTAAGAAAAGACATTTTGGAAGAAGCTAATCCCTCCAAGCATGAAGTGCCCAAATACGTCCGGCAATACGATAAACCCGCAGTAGACGCGAGGGGAGTGCTGATCGAAGAAAGCTCTGCCGAAACAAAAGGTTTTGCCGGAAGGACTACTGATGAACAGGAATTTTTAAATAAAATAAAATTCGGGAAAAGAGCAACTTTAAGCATTGCAGCGCAGGAAAGCGTAAGCCGCAAAGCCGTCGGATCAACGCATGTTGGTTCTGACGAGCCGAAAATCTCCGCTCTTAGCAAAAGCAGAATTTCCGGCAATAATAGGAATGATAATATCAAGACCAGCGCGGCAAGCGGAAATTCGGGATTTGTCAGGCCTTTTTAAATTTTTTATGAATAAAGCATATTTGTTTTTTTTCGGCCCTCCGGGATCAGGCAAGGGCACACAGGTTGATCAATTGGCCAAAAAGATGAAATTGCCGGTGATATCGGCTAGAGACAGAGATGAAACCCAGGATCAGCAA
>CAZAFZ010000166.1:0-2240 GCA_964484745.1 uncultured Gammaproteobacteria bacterium
TTTGACAATTTAACCGCCTCCTCTATCGAATTATAGGTGAAGTAGCATTTATATTTCGCTTCAAAATAACCGATTTTGCTGGCAATCATGATGAAGGCCGCATTGTCATCCGGTTCGAACATTTCAACCAGAACCATGGCGTTGCCGAGAGACTTTCCTTCGATATACTGGCCGTAGCTCTTGCTATCCGCTGTCGCAAAACAGATTATGCTCCTGCGCTCCAATGCGCCGGCTATCACGTCGGAAAGATCCAGGCTCTGCTCGGAGCCGGCGGAAACGCCTATCGCCTTATCGATATTGTTGAAGAATAAGGCAATGTTTCCCGAGCGCACGGCCTCATCAATGGCTGAAAGCAGCCGTCCTTCGGCTTCGGCCGGGCTCCCTCCCCCGATGATCCGGGCCAGATCGATTTCGATCAGGCGCTTATCGCGCATGGCTTTCGGAACCCGCTCTTCAACCATCAGCTGGGCAATTCCGTTGATAATGGTCTTTTTGCCTACGCCGGCGTTACCCACAAAAATCACGCCTGTCCTTCCGCTCTCGATCGTTTCAAAGGTTTTCTTAATCTCTTCGTCGCGGGCGACGCAAAAATCAAGCTTGCCCCACTTTGCCGCAATCGTCAAATCATAGCCGAAATGGTCAAGTATCGGAGTGGCTACCGCCGTATAAGCGCGGTTCATGGCCGAGGCCGGACGGAATTGCGACATCTTGCGGTAATTCTGGTAAGCCTCCACCAGCTTTTCGTTGACAATGAACCATTTCAGCGTGTTCAGCGCCTTAGGGCGTTCCACCTCCAGATCGTATAAAATTTCCTCGATGTCGTGGTCGGCTTTCATGCCGGCATAAACCAGGTTGATCGCTTCAACCCTTTTCTGGCCCAAGCCGCGGGCATCTATAAAAGCATCTATCAGCGCCTGGCGCAGGCGCCTGGACAATACCGGAGCCTGCCGCCGCGGTCCGTTTTTCAGTCCGGCGGAAATGCCATTGAGCTGCTTTTTCAAGCGTTCGGCCAAGGTTTTCGCATCAATGTTCAGGCGGAACATCATGACGAGCACTTTTTGGTTGCGCAGCATCGTAAAATACAAATGCTTCACATTCACTTCGCTGTGCCCCAATTTCATAGCTGTTAAAAACGAATCTTCGATGATCTCAAGCACGTCGGGATAAAAATATTTGCTGATATTATGCTTATGGCCATGTTTGGCGCCGGTAAATTCATTAAAGTCGGCGATATTTTTATAAACCGGCAATACTCCGTATTCCAGAGCTTTGATTTTTTGGCTTTTCCTGAGGTCTTCGCTGATCCGGTAAATGACAAACATGTCGGCGATCAAACTGGCATAAAACACGAGCAGGTACGGGTCGCGGTAGGTCCAGAATACCAGCAAGTCAGGAACAGAGATAAAATCCTTGTTGGACCAAAGCCACCAGCCGAGTGCAAGAGCACCCGCTACCCCTATGAGGAAGGCGGCAAAATTTACGATCAGGTCGACGGTTTTTTTCAGCCGGCTGATCGTGATTTCCGCCAAACCCGGCCTGTCGCCGAAAAAATAGAATTCATCGGATTGCTCCAATACAACACCTGCCCCGCTGCAAACCGGGCAATCAAAACCGTTGGCATCCGCGCCTTCACCCTTGCATGACGGGCAGACCGAGAAAATATTATTTAACTGCATCTCTTCAGAAATCATTCTTTTCCCGATTTTTTAATTAAAGGTTATAAAATATGATAATTGGTAAAATGTCTGCCAAAGCACTGCCGGCGGCAAAAACAGCCAGCTCAGCAAAACCGCCAGCGCGATCAGCAGCCAGATCAGCAAAACCGCCCCGCGGGCGATGATCTGCACCAGGCGCACGACAAAGCTGATCAATCTTCCCTCCCAATCATATTCGCCGTACATCGGAACGAAAATATTTTTTACCCAAACCAAAAAAGCCAGCTCTTTCTGCCTGTTAGCCAAAAACTCGCGCAAAGTAGATAACAGCCTTAATAATCCGGCCGTATACCACCAAGCCGGAAAATAAATTATTTCCCAAAACAACATGGCGGTTATTTTGATGGTATAAAATAAAAATTTATTGGAAAGCATATAATCTTGTAACGTTTAACGCAAAACGCGTAACATTAAATATAAGATACAAATATACTAATGGTACGAATGATACAAATGGATACGAATATTTAGTAACATTAAATATAAGATACAAATATACTAATGGTACGAATGATACAAATGGAT
>CAZAFZ010000167.1:0-2237 GCA_964484745.1 uncultured Gammaproteobacteria bacterium
CATCCTGGTCCGCCAGGGCCGAGCCGGCATCGGCGCCGTCGGAATTCTCAAAAATCCGGAAAGCCGACTGGGATACCACTACCGGGGGGTCATAGGTAACTACGGCCGGATAATAGCTTATGGAGTCAAGCGGATTTCCGTCTGACTTGACTATCCTAAAGCAATACGTGGTATTGATATCCGCCCCGTTGTCATACAGAGAAAAATCCCAAAGCCCGTCCTGACCGACTATAATTCCGCTGGTGGCAGTAAAATTATTGGCTTCTTCGTATGTTTGGACAACAATTGTATGGCCTAAGTGGGCCGGATCAGCCGTTGAGGACGCAGTTAATAAATCACCGTCCTCCGGTGATGTATTATTTTTATAGGCAATAATCGTTTCTGCTGTTATGTCCGTATAGGAAGAAGGCGTACCTCCGGAGGGTGAAGCGCAAGAACCTGATCCCATTCCGACGAACTGCAGCTTAAAATATTGTGAAGATGTTGCGAGAGGGTTGGTGTCTATATGCATTAGAGCCCTTAATCTGAAATCCTGTCCGATAGAGGTCAATGTGGTTGTAGAATTTTCCCCGGCTAATGCCGGACCGATTTCCGTTGAATCGTTGTTAGCAAAAAACCTAAAACCTGAAAGGTTGAATGTCGGATCAACAGCGGGGTTATATTCAACTAAGGCCCATATACTTGACAGCCATATTGCCGGCGAAGCATCGACTGCGGTCCCCCCTATTTGCATGGTGTCAAGCAATGCCGGAGTCCAATTTCCTGAACCCTGCGGATCAGTATATGATGTCAGCAAAAAATCTTGATAATCGGTGCCTGAAATTCCATTCGTATACCAAGTTGTGCCAGGGGCCCCAAGGCTGGTGCCTGATTGTAAAGTACTGGAAGCTTGTGATTCTATTTTCGGAACAAAATTTGATGTTCCGGCTGTGCTTTGCCTATGCCGGTATCCCGCCTGGACCAAAGAAATCGTATCATATTGTTCTATTCCGCCGGTAGAAGAGTCGTTGAAATTAACAAGAACATCGTCATTATTGGCATCTAGGACCGCATAGCTGGTAGCATCATCAAACGCCGGCTTTTCATCAATCTGCAGATAACCATTAGGGGAAGAGTTAGTCTCATCTAAATCGCCCGCTGCATTAGGATAAAGATGAATGATCTTGCCGCTTCCCGGCCAGGAATTTTGGTAGGAACCGGAGTTGTCGTTGATTGCGATGTCGTCAATATAAATGCGGCCGCTCACTGAAACATTGTCGCAACCTAGTCCAAAATCAACATATGAGCCCCAAGTATCTCCTGTTCCGGATGCGAATTCGGTGCCGTCAATCCGCGCTGATATAGCATTGCCTGTATAAGCCAAGCTATATTCTATTCTGTACCACTGGCCAGTATTAAGAACCGAACTGTCGCTTCCGACCTGACTCCCCCCATATTTATTCCATAATTCCAGAGCTCCGGTTGTTTTTAACTTTATTCCGGTTGAGCCTCCGCTCCCAGAGCTCCATATAATAGAAATATACGTATCGGAGCTCGGCAAAGAGCTTATATACAAATAAAATCTAATATAATAAATTTCACCAGAGCCCAGAGGATTGACGGAAGGAGTCAAATATTCGTACGATGAAGATGTGTATGCATCCAATGATGACGTGCCGCTTCTTTTTATAGAAGTTGAAATTGCCGGTGAGCCCTCCCCGTAAAGAAATTCCTTATCTAAATCCTGCAATTCAAAACCGCTCGAAAAAAGCCGAACAGCCTGCGACTTCAAAGGCAGAAGAAAAAAAATAAAAATTGTAATAACAAGCCATTTTTTATTCATAAAACAGCATTATTCCTTGAACATATCTGCCAAATTCAGTGGAAAATCGTCGGATAATTGATAAACATATTTTTTATTGCATGTTGCCTGTTCCACCATCAATTTTATTAATCTCTGGCTCATATATTCGCTACTTTCATTGCCGCCGAATTCAAGCCCTCCCGAAAAATTCAAAAATTCCGATCCTTCGGACAGAAAGACATCCTTGATATTAGGGTCTGCCTGGCCGCCGATGACATAAAAAGTTTTCAATTCTGTCCGCTTGTCTTCTAGGCCCTTGACCGTATAAGTTGCGCTTTCGTTCATTGTATTCGCGTCTTTGACATTTTTGACGACATAGCCCCTAAGCGACCGGAGGTTGCTTAGGGATTTTTCAAGATCAGCAGCCTGCTTTCCGCCCGCAGCCGTACCGGAC
>CAZAFZ010000168.1:0-2221 GCA_964484745.1 uncultured Gammaproteobacteria bacterium
TTAGCCCCGTAAAATTTCCGTCCCTTGTTGAATTCTGAAGAAAATATAACTCCGGCGCTCCTGATCAGCTGGGAAACGACCACTCTTTCAATGCCATTGACGATGAATGTCCCGTTCATTGTCATCAGCGGCAGATCTCCCAGGAATACTTCCTGTTTCATCACTTCAGCGGTCCTGGAATTTACCAATTTCGTGCTGACTCGAAGCGGCGCTTCGTATGTAACATTCTTTGCCTTGCTTTCTGTTTCGTTGAATTTAGGCTCGTCCAGGTAATAATTTTCAAAATATAGCTTGAGATCCCGGCCGATAAAATCGGTAACGGGGGAAATCTCATCGAATAAATCAGCCAGCCCTTCTTCCAGGAACCATTGATAGGAATTTTTTTGAACCTCGATCAAGTCCGGAATAATAAAGGCCTGATCTGGTGTTTTAATGTTGCGTCTGGATATCTTCATATATTTTAATACACATAAAAATTCCCAAGAGCATCGCTTGAGTTTTTATATTTGAGTATTTAATTAATGAGGCTGCAATTCACTGCTTTTGATTGCAATTAAAAATTAATGTCGAGAAAAGATGCTTTTATTTTTATTTAAAATTAAAAATGTGTTCATAAAAACAAAAAACGGCATTATTAGCTAATCTTAGAGCTTTTTATTCCGTTATTTTTTTCCCAAAATAAAATAATATTTAACAAAATTAAATAATTCAACCTTAATTTTTCACAAAAGTTAAACTAATCATAACAAAACGGCAAAATAAAGTCAAGTAATTTTATATTATTTTAAATAATTATGCAATAATATTTAATTTCAGCTAATTTTAAATAATATTCATTAAACGCCGGCTTACTTGAAAGAGATTACTTAAAATTTAACTGGAATAATTGATCTAGCTAAAATGATCTAACTCATTTAACTCGTTCAACAATCCTCTCACGGCTGCCCTATCATCCCAGGTGATTTTTTCGCCATCGGCTGCGCAAATCGCCTGTTCACTGCCCTTGCCGGTTATTAAAACTATATCGCCTTCGTTGGCAAGGCTAAGCGCTTTTTGTATCGCCGCATACCTGTCAATGATTTTAAACATGTCTTCATCCAGCTTTTTGCCCGCGTTCTTGGCGCCGATAGCAACCTGATCGATTATCAAAGCCGGATCTTCATCATAGGGATCTTCATTGGTGATGATTACGTAAGCGGCATTTTTTCCGGCTATCTCGCCGAGCTTCGGCCTGCGCGCTTTATCCCTTCCTCCTCCGGCCGAGCCGAGCACATGGATTATCTTCTCGTGCGGCATCAGCTGAACGGTTTCATATAATTTGCCGAGTGCGTTCGGTTCAAAGGCATAATCTACAATGACAGTATATGGCTGGCCTTCGTTGATCTTTTCCATTCTGCCGGGGATTCCGCTGACCGACTCCAATCCCCTGATAATATCAGCTGTACAGATATTCTGCGAAATGCCGACTGCCAACGCGTTCAAAGCGTTGCTTACGCTGAAGAGGCCCAATAGCTGCAGCTTAACCTGCCCCTGCGTTTCCTGCTCGGTATTGCCGAAGAATTCAAAACTGAAAGAGATGCCGGACTGGTCGTAGGAAAGCAGACGGTATCCGATGCTAACAGCCCCCGATATCTGCTTAACAGGCATTTTATCGCCGCTTGGTTTTCTATAGGTGAACTTTTGTTCAGCCCAAACGGCAAGGAAATCTTTCGCATGCTCATCGTCCCCGTTGGCAATGATGGTCTTCTTAACCCTTAGGTAGTCGATTTTTTTGATATTTGCCTCAGCCTTACAGACTTTTTTATTGTCGTTGGCATACTTTATCTTGCAATTTTTCAAATGCGCAAACAGTTTCAGCTTGGCTTTTTTATAATTTTCAAAGCTGCCATGCGATTCGATGTGCTCCGGATATAAGCCGGTAAAGACCAGGATGTCGTAATTGATGAAACGATGGCGGAATTGGACAATGCCTTCGGAGGTAGTCTCAATAATGGCGTAATGGCATCCATTGTTAACCATGTTCCGCAGCATACGCTGGGTGAAAAAGCGGCCGAGCATCGTCATCTTCTTGTCGTTCAGCCATTCTTTTTCCCCGTCATTGAACATGGCGGTGGAAGTGTAGCCGGCTTTATAGCCGGCTGCTTCCAGAACTTTGGCAATCAGATAAACGCTGGTGGTCTTGCCGGTGGTTCCGGTTACGCCAACCACGATGATTTCCTCT
>CAZAFZ010000169.1:0-2136 GCA_964484745.1 uncultured Gammaproteobacteria bacterium
AAATCAGGCTGAGGCTGGTTTACGACAGGGCATTGATCAGGGGCATATTTTCCATAACGATAGCATTTACGCTTTATGCCGTATTCCAGAGGGTCTATACCTATCTGGATTCTGTCCTGCTTTCGGCATTATCCGGCGACAAGCAGGTCGGATTGTATCAGATCGCGTTTAAAATAATTTTTGCCCTGCAGTTTTTGCCGCTGGCTTTTATCGCCTCCTTATACCCGGCGCTCAGCTTGTACTGGTCAAAGAACAGGCAGCAGCTGGCCGTAACATTCGAGCGGGCTATTAATTATCTGGTTATAATTTCCTTGCCGGTGAGCATCGGCCTGATCGCACTTGCCGATAAGGTAGTTCTGCTATTCAAGTCCGGTTATGATGATGCGATCCTGCCTCTGCAAATAACAATGGCATCGCTTTTTTTCATGTTCGTCAATTTTCCCATCGGGTCGCTCTTGAACGCCTGCGACAGGCAAAACCAAAACACCGCCAATATGGGAGCGACCATGCTGGCTTCGATCGGATTAAACCTCGCGTTGATCCCCAAATACCAGGCAGTCGGCGCCAGCTTTACGGTTTTAGCGACTCAAATTTTCATGCTGGCTCTGGGGATCTATCAAGTTCCAAAAATAATCAAATTCAGCCCAAAAAATATTTTCGTAACCTTGTTCAAGTGCTTATTGGCGGTTGCCTTAATGGGAGCCTTGATCTATTATCTTAAGCAATATTTGAACATCTTCCTCATAATTTTCATTTCCGGGGCTTTTTATTTAATTTTGCTGTTCATATTGAAGGCGTTCAAAAAAGAGGATATATTCAGCATCTATAATTCTTTCGCCAGAAAGAAAGCATAATAATCATGAAAACACTGCTGTTCACCTTGGAATACCCGCCGTTCTTCGGGGGCGTATCCAAATATTACGAAATGCTGGTACGGCATTGGCCGGATCAACGCAGCATAGCTGTGCTGGATAACAACAGCGGAAAGCTGATCCATGCGTACTGGCCGGCCCTGAAATGGCTTCCTTCGGTCTGGGCTCTGGGCAGGGCGATCAGCCAGGAAAAAGCCGGCCATGTCATCGTCGGCCAGATACTTCCGCTCGGCATCTCCGCCTATGTTGCTTCAAAATTTTTTGCGTTCAAATATTCGATCATCTTACACGGCATGGATCTGGCTTATACCCTGAAAAGCGGACGTAAAAGACTTATGGCCGGCATCGCCTTGAAGCATGCCGACAAGATCATCTGCGGAAACAAATACACGCAGGTCTTGCTGGAAAAGCATTATGGGCCCGAGATATCCCGAAAGGCGGTTATCGTAAATCCCGGCATCGAACCGGATCAGCCGATGCCCGGCGGAAAAGACCGCGAACGCTATGCCGGAAAAATGAATTTTACTCATGGCATCAGGCTTTTTACCCTGGCCAGGATCGTTAAGAGAAAAGGAATCGACAGGGTAATTGAAGCATTGCCGGAAGTGGCTGTTGCCCTGCCCGAGTTTTGTTATTATATTGCGGGAACAGGGCCTGATGAACAATACATCAGGGAACTGGCAAAAAAACTGCCGGTAAATCTGCAAAATAAAGTAATAATATTGGGAAAAATATCAGACGAGGAAAAATGGCTGCTGCTGGATGCCTGCGATATATTCATTATGCCGGCCAGGGAGATTGAGGGAGATTTTGAAGGCTTTGGCGTAGTGTATCTGGAAGCGAACCTTTCCGGCAAACCGGTGATAGGCGGAGACAGCGGAGGGATTGCAGACGCCGTTGCCGATGGAGTAAGCGGGATTTTAGTCGACCCCGAAAGCACCCACGATATCGCATCAGCCGTGATCCGCTTGTCCCAGGATGCCGAACTGCGCGAACGGCTGGGCCGGCAAGGCAGGGAGAGGGCAATTCTCGAATTTAGCTGGGAGAGGCAAATGCGGAAGCTATATGACTGTATTCTCGCGTAACTCGTAACAAGAATGCGATACCAATATGCGAATGCATACGAAATATACAAATAAATATCAATACCAATATGCAAATGTTTTATTAGTATATTAGTCTCGTTTTCTATTCGTATATCTTAGTATTAATTTGTCCGCCTCGGCTCGCCGAAGCGAGACGGGTATATTGGCATCGGAAATAT
>CAZAFZ010000170.1:0-2133 GCA_964484745.1 uncultured Gammaproteobacteria bacterium
AGCGTACGGAAATTCGATGATCGGTGGTCATCGGGATTCGAATTCGGCAAATACAAAGCCAGCCTGGTCTTAACTTACGGGCTGACTCCGGCCGAAGGAGGCCAGGGTAAAAAAACCCTGGAGAGCATCACTTATTTCTGGATCGTTCCTTGGAAAATATTAATCCCTTCCATAATCGGTTTTGTTGCATTGATTATTGTCATCACCATTATTATAAGGTTTTATAGAAATAGGGCAATCCGTCAAGTGCTGGAGCAGCTTGGCGCCGGCCAGATAAGTTTGCCGCGGAACACAAGATCTCCCGACAGGATTCCGCTCGCTCTGATTATAGTATTTTTTACTGCTTTGATATTCTTGATAGGAGTTATTATATTTTTCATATTTTTCGCTTAAAATAATATGGCAAGAATGCTAAATATAATCTTTGTTTTCCCGGTTGTCCTTATGGCAGGCCTTTTGATGGTATTCTTTGCCAAAGCGCAAGGCGAATCGGGAGTTTATTGCGAGCCAAGGGTGATTGACATCGAAACGGACGAACGTGAAACGATCGAATCTTCAATCAAGGTGGCAAACAAATTGGATCGATATGTGGAATTAACGCCGTTGGTTATTGATCTATATTCAATCCTGGACGGACCCGAGCAGCCGGCCGATGCCGCCAACGTTAAGCCTTTTTCCTATTGGGTAATTTTGCATCGCGGGGCAGTTCGGCTTGCTCCTGGCGAAGAACAGGAATTTCCGCTGAAAATCGATATACCAAAATATGCGGTTGAAGGCACTTATTACGCTTATGCCGTCTATTCCGAAGGCAAAAACTTGGCAGATCCGGGAAAGATTTCAGCTTTGAATGGCCAGTTAGCCACCCTGATTCGCTTCAAGCTTAAAAAGAAAATGATAGAGGAAGCTGAATTGAGCGGTTTAAAGGCGGATAAAAACATTTTTTTTAAACCGCCAGCATCTTTTTCCTTTGCCATCCGCAATATCGGCTCTGAACCGGTTTCGGCCAGCGGTTTCTTGAGGATATATGACCGCCGGGGAGAAGAGGTGGAAAATTTCAATATCGAAAAGGACCAAATTTTGCCCGGGGAAGAAAGCGGAGTTGCGGAAAGCTGGAATCCAAAAGGAGGCTTTGGAAAATATCAGGCCAAGCTGGCTATGCAATATGGAACGCTGGGCAAGCGCGACCTTTCCGGCAGCATTTATTTTTGGATTTTGCCTTGGCAGCTCCTGGCAGCCTTTTTAGCTGTTGTTTTATTTGTATTCATTCTGTTTCTATATTTAATATTCAGGCGGGGCAGAGCTTTGCCCAAAAAATAATCAAAAGCAATGAGGAAAAGCATATTATTAATGATAACGGCAACCTTATTTGCAGTTATCATAACCGCCCATCCTGCGAAATCCCAGGAAGAAAAATTGACGCTGACAATCAGGCCGCCGCTTTTTAAAGTCAATATGAATCCCGGCGATACCTGGTCGAGCACTGTCCAGATCGTCAATAATAACTCCAAGCCGGTCCTCGTCCAGCCCGTTGTCAAGGATTATATAAGCAATGAAAGCGGCATTATAAAATTCATTGAGCCCGGTGAAACCGATCAAGAAGCAAAAAATCAGTATTTTCTCAGTCAGTGGATAAAGCTTGATCCGCAAGCGATTGAAATTGAAGCGGGAAAAAGCGTTGAAATACCCTTTACTGCCAATTTACCCGGCAATATTTCTCCGGGAGGCCATTATGCGGCGATTTTAGTCGGCACTGTCCCTGAAAACAATATTCAGGGCACAGGTATCAGCGTTTCGTCTATAATGGCATCGCTGATAATGCTGCGCGTTAAAGGAGATGTGGTTGAAAAAGCCAGGATTCTGGATTTTTCAACCGGCAAGCGCCTTTACCAAAATCCTGCCGCCAGCTTTGATTTCAAGTTTGAGAATCTCGGAAACATCCATTTACAGCCGCAGGGAGAGATCAGGATCTATAACGCGTTCGGCAAGCAGGCTGGGGTTATTCCCATCAACCAAAATTCCGATTCAGGCAACGTTTTTCCGGAATCTGTCCGGATTTGGCATTTTGACTGGTCCGACAATCCCGGTTTAACCAAGATGGGAAGGCATAAAGCGGTCTTATCCTTATCCTACGGA
>CAZAFZ010000171.1:0-2095 GCA_964484745.1 uncultured Gammaproteobacteria bacterium
TTGACGACAATTAAAGCTTTATTGCTTTCAAGTAATAAATAAGCGCCGGCCTGCTCGGCGTTTTCTATTTGATCAAAACCTTATCTCCATCGCCGATTCCATATTTGTCGCAAAATCCGGCATTGACCTCCAGGACATAATTGACCGGCGCGAAGCTTGAATATTTTTTCTGCGGATTTGCGCCTTCCGGAGGAAGGTTTTTGTCGACTTTCACGACAATATTGTCGCTGATCCAGATGATATCCAGCGGAATTTTCATTTTTCGCATGACAAAAGTCTTTATACCAAGTTCCGGAAACGCGAACAGCATGCCGCAGGTTGCGCATAAGCGGTCACGTCCGCTAAGGCCTTCGTACCAAGACCGCGGATTATCAGCTATTTCAACCTGGATTATCCTGTCGTTGATTTCCAGATAGTTTTCCGAAGCTGAAACCGCGTTATTGTTGATAGCCCAGAATATGCCGTAAAAAGCCGAAAACGATACTATCAAAATAACGAAAACGATGAAACCGAATGATAGTTCTATCTTCATTTATATTGCAATTATAATAATTTATACTTTTTCATTATCTGCACATAGACTTCGAAGTTCCTGTATAATTCCGCGTTAAAGCCGTAATCATTGGCCAGTTCGACGTTTTTTCCCCGATCATCCCAAAACAAAGCGTCATGCTTATCTAATTCTTCTGCAGCCAATTCCCTTTCGATATACTCGAAAAATTCCCGTTGCGGCTTCAAATACCCAACCCGGCTGGAAAAAAATATCTTATCGAACACATCCGCCAATCCCATGTTTTTCATAACATAATCCGTGCGGTATTTTTCCTGATTGGATGCCAAATAGCATTTTATCCCTTTCAGCTTGATTTTTTTAATTGAATCGATTATATCGGCATCTGACTTGCTTTCGCTTTCAAACCAATGCTCGATAAAAGCTTCCTCCCCCTTTTTCCATCCCAATTTTTGCAAATAAGGCTTAATTTCCTCTTTAAGGTCTCCATCGCCTATCAGGCATTGCTGGAATTCATTGGCGAAAAAATCATTAAGCGATTCGGCCCTGGAGCCGAATTCGCGCAACAGGGCCAGATAATAAGTTTCGCTGCTGATTACCATGCCGTCGCCGTCGTAAATAACGGCTTTTATGTTTTGGTTCTCCATATAATTATCATTATTCTGAATTATCCTCATTATAGCACAAATATTCATTCGCATTGAAATGCCGCAAATCCGGTTCCGGAGTTATGTCTGCAGGGCGGATAAATTATGCTTTTTTCTGATGATTTCGACTGAATTTTTATATTTTTTAACCGCCGGCAGAAACGGCAAGAGCTTGTATGCGAATTTGGGCAGCCAGTTGGACATGGTTCCTCCGGTAATGACCGTAAACAGCGGCTCATCTATCCAGACTCCGGTATAGCCTTTTTCCAGCATTGTCAGCCAAAGGTCCCAATCCTGGAAACGCTTGATTTTCTCGTCAAAACCGGGAAAATATTCCCTTCTGATCAAAGAAGTCGTAGTAATATAGGGCATCCTCCTCAAGCGCTCCGCGTCGAAAGCCCATAGCTTGAATTTCTTGGCCCCCCAGAAAAAAGACGAATAAGCATAAGAGGCTTCCGGGTTCGTGAGCAAGGCGCATTTCATCTTGTCTAGCATTTCAGGCTTCAATATTACGTCCGCATCGCAAAAGATTATGAATTCCCCGCCCGATTCCTTAAAACCCCTGTTTCTGGCGGCATTAGCGCCTTGATTTTGCTGGCTGACATACTTGAACGGGATGTTTTTCTCATCAAAAAAATACTTTTCCTTGCCGACGACATATTCAATGTTATCCGATGAACCGTCGTTTACAATTATGATTTCCAATGCTCCGGGTACGCCAAGCATCGTCTGGGCCATTATGCTTCCCAGGCACTTCTCCAGTTTACCGGCCATGTTGTAGACGGGGATGATGACGGAAATCATATTCGCGTAACCCGCAACGCACAACGCGTAACGTTAGATTAATTTTAAATTTATATTTAACACAATTCTAATCAATAAATATTTCCGATGCCAATATACCCGTCTCGCTTCGGCGAGCCGAGGCGGACAAATT
>CAZAFZ010000172.1:0-2076 GCA_964484745.1 uncultured Gammaproteobacteria bacterium
ATAGGATCTTTGAAAAAATAAATAACAAATAATCTAGAAATTCCAATGACTAAAATCCGAAACAATTGCTTTTTTGAATTTTGTGTTTCGATATTTGTATTTTGTTATTGGATATTATTTGGAATTTGTGATTTTATATTTGTTATTTAGTTTATTTGGTGCTTGTGATTTGTTATCTATCTTCCATTTGACATTGCAACAATTCTTTCGTACTATCGGCTTATTATGCCTTATATCTTCTATCTTCTCTTAATCATAATTTTTACGGCCCTGACGATTTACCGGATCGAGTGGGGCTTTTTGGCGGTTGCCGCCCTGCTTCCGGCCTATCTGATGCGCTTCTCGTTTTTAGGCGTACCGACCACGCTGCTGGAAATGATGATTTATATTTTATTCGCGGCATGGTTTTTCAGATATTCAGGATTGTGGAAAGTATTGAGGGGAAAGGAGAGCATTAAGGGTTGGATCAGGCGCAAGGGGGCAAGCAGATATCCATTAGACATTGAGATAATTCTCCTGCTTATTATTTCGTTTATCGCAGTCGCTATTTCCGGTTTCAGCAACACGGCTTTCGGCGTCTGGAAAGCCTATTTTTTCGACCCGATTCTGTTTTATATAGTGGCTATAAATTATATTAGCGGCGGCATTTTGAGCGGGTCGAAACTTAACGGGGAAACCAGAATTTTGCACAATACTTCTCCTGTCATTCCCGGGCAGGCGGGAATCCAGGGATATACAGATGAAAAGGTGGATACCCGCCTGCTCGGGAATGACAAGGAGGGTGATTTCCGCATACTGCCAATCGCATCTCTTCAATCACAAATTACGAAAATATTATTTGCCCTAAGCATTTCGGCATTGTCTGTATCAATATTCGCGATATACCAGAAAATTACCGGCCAGTTTATTCCGGAAGGAATATGGCAGGCAGAGGCTACGAGGCGCGTAGTTTCCATATTTGAGTATCCGAACGCGGTAGGATTGTATTTGGGGCCGCTTATGGCCATGTTAATCGGCTGGTTGTTTGTGGAATCAAACGGAATAATAACTATTAATCAAAAATCAAAAATCAAAAATCCCACCGACGCTATTGCTTTGGTGGACAAGCAAAATTACAATTTAAAATTCAAAATTATTAAAATATTATACATTGCATTTGTTTCCCTGATCTCTTTATTATCAATATATTTCGCAAAGAGTGAGGGTGCCTTGATCGGGATCATCGCCGCGTTGTTCATTTTTGGCCTACTATCCGGAAAGTTGTTGAGACGAATCACGATTAGCGCGACGATAATTGCGGTAATAATTGCTGCATCATACGCGCCCTTGAGGACATATGCGATCGACAAGATCACTTTGAATGATTTTTCCGGGCAGGTCAGAAAATTGCAATGGCAGGAAACCTGGGAAATGCTGAAGGACGGAAGGTTGATTACAGGTTCGGGATTGGCAAATTATCAGAAATTCATCAAGCCCTACCACCAGGAAGGATTTTTTTATAACAAGGATAACGACCCGGATTTTCAAAGAAAAATTATCATTTTTGACGATCATTACAAGAGTAAATACTGGCAGCCGCTTGAAATCTATCTCTATCCCCATAATATTTTCCTCAACTTCTGGACCGAATTGGGACTGGCAGGAATGCTGTTGTTCGCATGGATATTTGTAAAATTATTATATTTAGGCATTAAAAATTTAAATGTTGAATTTTATTTGGATGAAAATAAATATTTACAATTAGGGCTGACAGCAGGCTTGATTGTGATATTGGTGCACGGCCTCGTCGATGTTCCATACTTTAAGAATGATTTAGCGGCAATCTTCTGGCTGCTGGCGGCGATGATCGGCTATTACAACGCCGCTTTACGGAATTTTCAAAATACATGAGCATGATCCTGCAAAAATTTATTGCCGATTCGGGCTATGCCTCAAGGAGAGGCGCCGAGGAACTGATCAGGAATAAAAAGGTTAAGGTTAACGGCAGAATCGCTGAACTGGGGACCAGGGTGGAGGGCAGTGAAATTATTGAAGTCGGCAAAAGGAGGCTGCGCCAGACTGTTAAAAAAATATATA
>CAZAFZ010000173.1:0-2053 GCA_964484745.1 uncultured Gammaproteobacteria bacterium
ATCAGCCCGAAGCCGATATCAAAAGTCCCCCCGTCGCCGCCTTGGGCAATAACCCTGGGAGTTGAATTTTGAATTTTGTCCGCCGGCTGGCGGATTGAATTTTGAATTCGCTGTTTATAGCGCAGGGCCGCAGAGACGCCCGAAGCTATGGCAGAAGCATTTTCAAAGAGGGAATGAATCCAAGGCATTCCCCAGGCGCTTTCGGGATAGGGGGTAGTTGTTACTTCCAGGCAGCCGGTTGCATTGGCTACGATTGTATTGGGGCCCAGGGCTTCCGCAACGGTTCTGGCAGCTACTATCTGGCCGCAGCCGGCGCAGGCCCTGTGGCCGGGAGCAAGAAGATGCTTTTTTGACATCGGCTTGGCCGCAATTGTTTTTGTTTTGGTAGGCATAGTTTTCGCACAACGCGTAACGCACAACGCGTAACGTGATTTTATATATTATAAAAATATGATATGCGTTACACGTTACACCTTACACGATTTAATTTATTGACGGGAACGGTTTCAGCTTTCCGAGTTTCCTGATTTTCTCGAATTGCCCCACGAACGACGAGGCATCCAATATTTCAATTATAATCGGTTTAGCCGATTTTGAGAAGTGAATGATGAAATTTCCGAACTCGCGGGCGTATTCTATCTCGCCTTCGGAAATTTCCACGCACATTATATTGGCTTCCGGATCGTAGATCATAAGTTTAGTTAAAAGTTTAAAGTTTGTAATGTTAAAAGTAGATTATCAATTAACTTTAAGAACTTTTCACTTTATGAACTTTTTTACTAAACAGGATAAAACGTTATAATCATTATTGTGCCATTTTCCACTTTATAGATGACTTTCAAGTTGTCTTTTTGGGCGAATAAATAGCCGGGTTTCTTTCCGGTAATATCGGGTTTTTCCAGCGCGCTCTCAATATCCTCGCGGGTAATATAAACCTTGTGCTTGTTTAGGATGTCGAATTTTTGTTCGGCGTATTTGGTGAAATGCAGCATAAAATTATTGGCTGTTATAGTATCCCGTAACTTTAGCGATATGGTTTTTAGTCTCAGTCGGCATGCTACCTCCGTTTTTTAAATAATTATCATAATTTCCCGGACCCCAATTATAAGCAGCTGCAATGTCGGCAATATTGTTATTATATCTATTTGCTAAATATTTCATGAATGATGTCCCGGCTGCAATATTACTGTTAGGATCATATCCATTCTCTGAAAGTCCGAGGTTCGGATTATTTATGCGGATATCATTATAAGTTCTGGGCATTAGCTGCAATAACCCCATAGCACCCTTGGGAGAAGTAGCGTTAACCTTAAATTCTGATTCAGCTTTCATCATAGCTAAAATAAGTTTAGGATCAACCCCCATTCTTTCACCCCAAGATTGAGCCATTTTTACCAAATCCTCATTAGCCGGTTGAGTATAATTGTATTTAGCGCTTTGGACCGAATCGATAATGCCATCACCTGCGGTCGGTACCGTGCTGTTAGCAATTGACGGAGGAATATATATATTAATCTTTGAAATACTGGTTTGCTTTAAAGTCAGAAGGCTTGGATTGATCTGATAAAGGATAGTATACGATGTCAGGGCAATGACCAGGCCGGTTACGCTGGCGATTATCCAGGCCTTGCCTTCGCCGACCCGGCTCACATCTCCGCCGGCAGTCAGCCACATTATCCCCCCTACCATCATGGCCACAGCGGCCAGAATGCCGACGATGCCGATCGCATAATTATAAACCCCGCCGATATACTGCGCTATCCAGTTATTGCAGATCTGGTTGTCACCGCAGGCGCTGACGTCGGAGAAATTTACATTAGGAATCGATATTTGAAGGATAGGCTTAAGGTCTCGGGCAAGAACACAATTTACAGAATTAAAAAGAGTAAAATATATTGAGAAGTAAATAATTGAAATTATCATTATGGCCAAGTTCTTCATCTTCGGCGACAGTTTGCCTTACGGAAAATGGGATACTGAGCTAAATGGTTGGGCGAGCCGCTTGCGGCGGATGCTTGATGAAAGAGTCCTGGCCGGAAATGGCTACTATGAA
>CAZAFZ010000174.1:0-2020 GCA_964484745.1 uncultured Gammaproteobacteria bacterium
ATGATATAAGCCGCTTTGGCCCCGGCGGCTATTGTCGCGTCGATGACCGCCCTCCGCTCGGTAGAAGTAATTCCGGCCGGTACGGCAACCATGACCTCGGGCCTAAGCAGCCGCACTCCGCCCGTTGCTTTATTGATAAAATACCGGAGCATTGCTTCGGTTGTCCGGTAGTCGGCGATCACGCCGTCTTTCAATGGCTTTAAGGCGATAATCGTATCCGGAGTCCTGCCCAGCATATCCTTGGCTTCATTGCCGACCGCCAGTATTTTTTTATCTATCATGGAAACAGCGACCACGCTGGGTTCGTTGATGATTATCCCCCGCTTGGGCAAATGCACTAATGTATAAGTTGTACCGAGGTCTATCCCGATTCGCTTGATAAACATATACTCAATTAAAACATTAAAATACGGGAAATTCAAGAGTTCCCGTAAAATCTTCCCGTTTCCGAAATTATCGGTCGGAAAGCGCCACGTCGAAGGCCAAATCCGTGATTAATCCGGCATGCCACTTCACCTGGTTTGCTCCTGATTTTTCAGCGGATAATCCGGCGGGCGAGTAGAATTTGATGTTTTTTTCCATCTGCAGGTCTATTTCGGCATTTTCGGTATCGTTGCCGGGCTGCTTTTGGATATATAATTTATAGCTGTTGGAATCAAGCAGGTCGCTGATCGATTGGGGAAGCTTGTACAATAAAGTCAGATTGCCCATGGCTCCCGGTTCAACGCTTAAAAACCCTTCAAAAACGGTTTTGCCGGAATCTTCGGAAACAACCGCCTCCCCTTCTGAATAGCCCTCGGCCTTTAAAAGCTCGCAGCCCTTGGGGACATAAACCCGGGTGTAGGTCCTATAGCGGGTCGTCCGGTAATCAAAACCGCCGGTATGCGAATAATTTATTTCCAACAGCGCGTAGGCTCCGTCGGATCGCTTTTGCATCGTGTAGCTGATCGCTTTTTTCATAACGGAATCGGTTTTGTAGGCGGCCATATTGGCGTCAACCACCATCAAATAATCGGACTGCGGAGCTTCTTTGATCTCGCCGGCAATGCCCTGCTTGATGGCCAGCCCCTCCAGCTCCGGGTCGAAAAAATAAACCATAACATCCTTCTTGCGCATGCTGTCGTTGAGCAGCTTGAAAATTGTCGGCCAATTAGAGGCATCCAGGTCCAGAATGCGCGCTTTTAGCTCCTTGGCAATGCTTCCAACCACCTCTTTGCGCTCCCAGGATGGTATGCCGAGCTGGACATACCCTTTTTCCACGCGGTATTCAAGTATTTGCGAAAAATTATCCTTATTATATTCCTGGTTTTCTATCGTTACCGGACCGGTAATTTCCAATATATCGGTAATCAATTCAGGAGTTATGGCTATAACGCCCTTGAAATAATTTAATGGATCAGGCTTTTCCTGCAGCTTGTTTTCTTCGTTGTAGAACCAGACGGCTTTCTGGGCAGATACGGGATAATCAGGAGACCAATTCGAGTCGCGCATATACCAATTCTGGACGCCTAAATATTTTTCCAGCGGAGCCGGGGGCTTGATCTTGAACTTATCGCGAACCGGCATGTCCAAGTGGTAGATATCATGCGTTTCAAACCTCGTAAAATCGCCTGATTCCGATTCCACGATGCCGTAAGTGCCGATAAAACCGCCTGTTGGCCTTAGCTCGTCTTTGTTCTGCAATAAGAACAGGAAGGAATTTTTTTCAGGATAGCCCAATATCTCCGGAATTATTTTGGATCCGGGAATGGCCAGGTCGACATAATTCTCCGCCTGGATGATCTGATCTTTGACCTGATCGATTCTCAGGTTGATGAACCAGAGAAAGACCGGAAATTTGACATGCTCGATATTTTCGCCGGCAAGCTCTATCCTGGTTTTCAATTCGGACAGCTTATTGCCGGAATTATAAATATATGCCAGCACTTCGCGTTTGAGTTCGGGCGTCAGTTCGGAATAGCTGACGTTTCCAACCCCCATCAGATTATACATGTCATGCATGTAGGTCAGCGAAATTTCC
>CAZAFZ010000175.1:0-1998 GCA_964484745.1 uncultured Gammaproteobacteria bacterium
CAGCGCCTGTAAGCTGGCGCAGAAAATATTCCGATCAGCTGATCAAGCTCTTTGTCATTAAAATGATCATGGCAGCTTTGGAGCATTCGTCCGTAAATTTCATCCGTTAGCGTTTTCGCAAGCCTTTTGTGAAGTTCATTTGCGGCGGCTATATCAATATTTCCAGCAGCCAAAGCTTTTTTCCTTACATCTGATAGTTCGTTATCAAGATTATCGAGGAATTTATTATAGTATCCGGATAAATTCAATACATCAACAGCCTTGTCATTATTTTTCATGCATCCTCCCATCAGTTATATTGTAAGGTTCGAAATTTGTTATTTGAATAATAGTGCTTTTTTAGTTGTCTGAAACAAGCTCATACTGTCCGTTTCCCAGGCCCGCTTCTTCGGCTAGAGAGAGCTGTTTTAGCTTATCGACTTGATTTACCCGTGAAAAATATCCGTTGGAATTTTCATTGGCCAAATCCAGGCTCGCCCGATCGATGGCCGTAATATTTTCGGAATAAAGGTAGCCGATATCGTCCATGATGGGCGTCTGTTCGATGCCCATACAATCGCAATGAACAGTGATATTGGTCAGTAAATTAATGAATAAAATATTGGGGAAATGATCCAGGATCGCCTTTGTATATTCTGCTATCCGTTTCTGCAATTCCTCGTTCGTTCTGCCTTGCCACGGCACCTGGACTGCACCGTGCGGGCAAACCGTAATGCACATCGCACAGCCGACGCATACCGCCTCGTCAATTTTAGCTTTTCCTGTGGCAATGGAAATGGCAGCAACATCGCAATTTTGAGTGCAAATTCCGCATGCGATGCATTTATCCTCCAGAATATCCGGTTTCAATGAAGAATGCATATCCAGTTTTCCCGCCCGGCTCCCAAGGCCCATACCGAGGTTTTTCATCGCGCCGCCGAAGCCCGCTCCCATGTGCCCCTTAAAATGGGATATTACCAGCAGTGAATCATAACCCTTGATGCCTGCACCGATTTTGCATCCGTCCAGAACAATAAATTCGCTTCCGTTCTCTCCGTCCAATATATCAATTGGCATCTCTGTAAAGCCATGTTCCCGTGCGACCCGGATATGGCTAGTGGAATTGACCCGGTTGCCTTTATATAATACGTTGCATTCAACCAGGGCTGCCTGGCGTCTTGAATTTACAAGCTTATCATAAGCCTTCCGGACAAGCTCCGGATCCATATAGGTATTGCATCCCCTTTCGCCGAAATGAACCTTGATCGCCACCTTATTCCCAAGGCGAGAAAGATCGATGCGTTCCAGGATTTTATCGAAATTTTTTGAAAAATAAACTTTGTTCATGTTTTTTAT
Source organism: uncultured Gammaproteobacteria bacterium (assembly GCA_964484745.1). Classification (GTDB taxonomy): domain Bacteria; phylum Patescibacteriota; class Patescibacteriia; order Patescibacteriales; family CAZAFZ01; genus CAZAFZ01. The sequence continues at coordinate 1,336 of CAZAFZ010000175.1, forward strand.
TCGCTCGGATACAAGCCCCGTTAAATTGCTGCACAATTTGCGGGATGCCTCACTCACGCGTTCGGCAGATTCTTTATCGAATTAACGGCTCTCCCGCACATCGCTTTGGGGGCCAGTCCCGATATTCATCGGGATTTACGCTTCGCTGCGAGACTTTCGGCGCAAATTTGTTTTTAGCATGGCCTGATTTTTCATTATTGCTGCGGGACCAGGATTCGAACCTGGATAAACGGCTTCAAAGGCCGCGGTCCTACCGTTAGACGATCCCGCAAAAATATAACAAAATATATTTAATGTATAAGTAAAGCAAGCCGTTGTCCTACGCACCGCTGGAATACTTGTATCTGTTATTTAAGTTCTTTGATCGAATTTCTATAATATAAAAACTCTGCACAGAGCAGGATAATGCAAATGATAATAGAAAAAAGGCTTATTGTCAATTATAGACTAGCTTTACAAAATAATTAAAATTGTAAAAAAGCCCTAATTTCTGATATAATAAAACCAAGTCAATTAGTCATAAGTCATTAAGTCTGTAAGTCTTAAAATAATCTATAAGTCTATTATGTCGATTAGGATTTAACTATATTATTAATTAAAAATTGTAGCATAATTAAAAATTTTTTAATAAATATTCGTATCCATTTGTATCATTCGTACCAT
>CAZAFZ010000176.1:0-1951 GCA_964484745.1 uncultured Gammaproteobacteria bacterium
AAGTCATGAACTCCGATGTACACACCGGGGTGAAATCTGCAGGGTGGCTGAATAGAATTACCCAGGAGCCTTCATATTGGGTGGGAAAATCGATCTCCCCCTGGGTAGTGACAGCCTGGAAGGCAGGCGCCTTATCGCCGATCCTCGGCAGCGATATAATGCTTTTTTCTGCGTTATTTTCCATATTTTTTACGTTAATAATTAATATGTAAGTTGCATATAGGCGCGTTTATTCGCAAGAAATCTGGTCGACGATTTTGGCCGCTCTGCGCGCCAGCGTTCCAACCGGCACCACCTCAACATCAAGGCGGATCTTCTGCTTTGATTCAAGCTTGCCGATTTCAGGCTGCAGCTCAAAAAATTTAGCCTTTATTTTTTCGGCCAAATCTGCTGTTGGCCGGCTTTTTATATTTTCCGGATATGCTTCGATTTTAAGAATGATCCGCTTTTTTGATTTAAGATAGCGGAAATTAAAAAATGAACTTATCGCCGGATTTATCAGAGCAATTTGGTTTAAGGTCTGCCTTGCTTTTAATTTATATTTTTTACCATCCGCCGCAATCACGACCGGGCTTTCTTTCCTGATGACCGACATGATGCGCGGCAGAGTCCGTCCGCAGGCGCATTTACCGGTTTCCAGCTCCACCAAATCCCCAAGCCGGTAGCGTACAAGCGGCATGGCATGGTTGGCAAACGGCGAGACGATAAGTTCATATTTTTTTCCAGCCTGGCCAAAGGGACCGATGAATTCGAGATAGGAAGTGTAGGGGAAAATATGCAGGCCCCGGTGCCGTGAACATTCCGACGCGATCCAGACGCTCGGGTCGGCCGCACCGTAAGTATTGATGACATCCGCTCCAAGTTCGCGCATCAAGTAACTTCTTTCATTGGGATGCAGCGCTTCGCCGGTTGAAACAACCAGCTTAACGCCCAGACTTTTGGGGTTGATGCGCTGTTTTTTAATGGAATGGACCATCAGCACAGCAAAGGAAGGGGAAATGATCCAGGCATCCGGCTTGATTTCCAGGATTGCGGCAGTATTACGGCCTGTTTCGGCTTCCGGGCTGAGCGTAAAACAGGGAATTTCCAGATGTTCCATTACCTTGGAAGTCACCGGTCCGGAAGCCCCCAATCCGCCGGCTGGACGCATGACTGCCGCTATTCGCGGCCAATATCCGGCCCGCTTGAACAAATGGCGCCAGACGCTGATAATTTCCGAATTTTTATCAATAGGTTCGCGGAAGATCAGTTTTGGCTTGCCGGTTGTTCCGCTGGTGGCGAATATCCGCCAGACTTTATTTAGCGGGAAGTATAAAAAATCCCTGGCCTTGTTCCTTAAATCGTCTTCGGTCGTAAACGGCAGTTTTTTCAAGTCTTTAAAACTTTTCAGCGCATTCACCTTAATGCCGCTGCTCTTTAATTGGCTGCCGTAAAATTTTGTCCGTTCCGCCCTTTTAAGCAAATTTAATACTTGGTTCCATTGCCAGCGTTCAATTAATTCAGGCTTTGATTTTTCGAAATCCCGGTATTTATGACCCATAATTTCTTAATAACTTTAGACGTCCGACTTTGAAATCTGACATTGTCAAAGCTATATTTTCGGGTTTTGGCTTTTGATTTCCTTGACGAATTTTTCCAGTTCGGCCGTTTTTATTTCTTCCAAGCCTCTTGCACGGACGGCCAGTTTGTCCGACTCTGTTTCTTTGTCGCCGATTACTATAATATAGGGGATTTTCTCGTTGGCCGCTTTGCGTATTTTGTTGCCGACAGTTTCATTGCGGTCGTCTACTTCAACCCGGATATCCTCGTATTTTAGCTTAGCGGACAATTCCTGGCAATATTGGATATGTCCGGAACCGACAGAGATGATTCTGGCTTGTATCGGCGAAAGCCAGACGGGGAAAGCGCCGGCGGTTTTTTCGGTCAAAAAGGCGAAAAATATCTCGAAAGA
>CAZAFZ010000177.1:0-1945 GCA_964484745.1 uncultured Gammaproteobacteria bacterium
TCAGCGACCAATCCCGGAAAATAATCGGTGAAGTGACCGAAAGGCTGGCCAAATTGGATGAAACCAACCGGCAGGTCGTTAATTTCTCCGCCCAGCTGCAGAATCTGCAGGACATTTTAAAAAACCCCAAACAGAGAGGGGTTTTGGGAGAATATTTTCTGGAAGAAACCCTGAAGAACGTGCTGCCGCCGAAAAATTACCAGATGCAATACGGATTCAAGGACGGTTCGATCGTCGATGCGGCCGTCTTTGTCAAGGGTAAAATTATACCGGTCGACTCCAAGTTTTCGCTGGAGAACTACGAAAAGATACTCAATACCAGGGATGAGGCCGAAAGGGAAAAGCTGGAAAAGGCCTTTAAGCAGGATTTGAAAAATCGGATCGATGAAACCTCCAAATACATCAAGCCGGAGGAAAATACGCTGGATTTCGCCTTTATGTTCATTCCGTCCGAAGCTATTTATTACGATTTGCTGGTCAACAAGGTAGGCGCGGTCCAGATCAGCACGCGCGACCTGATCGAATACGCGTTCAGGGACAAAAAGGTAATCATCGTTTCCCCGACATCTTTCCTGGCCTATCTGCAGACCGTTTTGCAGGGACTGCGGGCCATGCAGATCGAGGAATCCGCCAAAGCGATCCGTTCCAACATCGAAAAGCTCGGCAAGCATATGCTGGTATACGACAGCTACCTGAAAAAGCTTGGAACGAGTTTGGGCTCGACAGTCGGGCATTACAATAATGCCTATAAAGAATTCGCCAAGATAGACAAAGACGTGGTGAAAATAACCGACGGAGAAAAGAAGATAGAACCGACCCTGATAGAAAAACCAAGGCTTGATGAATAATTCCCGAATAATTCAGATGAAGTTTTAACTAAAAAGATTTTTTGCGGATAATCCAACATTTTCGGATTTTTAACTTCGAATTTTGGGTCAATTTTGAATGATTGAATGTTTAATGCACGCGGATTTTATCCCCCGGACATTTATTATGCCCTGATAGGCGGGATCCCGCCCGCTTCGTCGCCGCGAAGACAAAGCGGGCCAGTCCGCTTTGCCTGTCTCGCCGAGCCAGGGCGGACCGAAGGGAAAAAGTTCGAAATTATAAATTCAGCGTTTTAACATGCAAGTCGGCAATGACAAGAATATTGAAATCAGAAAAGCAATAATTCGGGCTGTCGCTTTTTACGACCTCTTCGACTTTCCGCTTTCGCCTTATGAAATTTACGCCAATTTGGGAGTTAAAGCCGGGCTGAAAGACGTATTGGAAGCTCTGGACGGTTCGGAACTTGGCCGCTATCTGGGCAAATTAAACGGGCTTTATTTTTTGGCCGGCAGGGAATCGATTTGGCGGGTCAGACAAGAGCGCTATGTCATCGCCCGCCGCAAATATAAAACGGCCTTGCGCGCAGCCCTGCTTTTCAGCCGGCTGCCCTGGATCGAAATGATCGCCATCGGGAACATTATCGGCGCCAATAATGCGAAAGACAACAGCGATATAGATTTTTTTATTATCGCCCGCAGCGGCAAAATCTGGCTAACCAGATTTTTTTGTTCTCTGGCCGCAAAAATACTCGGTTGGCGCCCCCACGGCGAAAATACCCGCGACAAGATTTGCCTGAGTTTTTTTATCACCGAAGAGGCGATGGACCTGGAGCCGCTCATGCTGAAAGGCAGGGATGGCGACATGGACTCCAAGGATGACCCGTATTTCGCCTATTGGATAGCTAATCTGACCGTTATCTTCGCAAAGCCGGGCGTTATCAATAAATTTGTCGGGGCCAACGGCTGGATTAAAGGCATTTTGCCTAATTGGCCGGGTCCGGCCCGGGGGCATAGCCGCGCCGTTAAGCTCAAATCCTGCCGGCAAGGCGCCGGGAGGATCATGGATCAGTGCCTTTCGCCGTTTTCGGCGGCATTAAAAAAAATGCAGCTGAAAATTA
>CAZAFZ010000178.1:0-1906 GCA_964484745.1 uncultured Gammaproteobacteria bacterium
GAAAATGACAAGGGAATGAATATTTTTGTGTCCACGTTGGACATGCCCATCAGCATCAGGCCGACCTCGTCCGGAAACGGCGAGATAATGAAAAAAGCGCCGATCAGCGGCCCGAAAACCCTGAAGAATTTCAGGCGGAAAAAGGCGGTAATCCTGTTCTCCTTCTTCAAGATAATATCCAGCAAGCTCCTGGACAAACTATCCCTGATAAAGCGGAAGATCAGCAGGTCGCCGAGCAATGCGCCGAGGCCGCCGAAAAAAGCTACGGCAACCGGTGAGTTGGTTTGAGCAGCTTCCACTAGGACTACCAGCGCCGGCGCCACCGTGAATACGGAAACAAAAAACATGCCCCCGAAAAAACTGACCAGATAACTGGCGCCGCCGATGCTTTGCAACAAGCCGAGCAGCACTCCGGTTTTTACCAGAACGACCGCGATAATAATACTGAATACCACGACCGCCAGGTCACGCATTATATTATGGATTTGTTCATACATAATATTCAATGAAATTCTAAGCACTAAATCCTAAATTCGAAACAATATCAAAGTTCAAATTTCAAAATTCAGAACTGTTTTGGATTTTGTCCGCCGGCTGGCGGATTCGGTCATTTGGGTTTGTTCAGAGTTTAGATATTAGGATTTAGGATTTCTTTTCATTATTATAATTGCTTATTTTTTTCCATCCCTCGTAGTGCTGCAATGCGCTGCTGCACCGGCGGGTGCGTCATCAACAGGGTGGCGAAAAAACCCGGTTCGCTTCTGTCCGTCTTAAAAGGTGATGCTATATAAAGATGCGCCGTTGCGCGGTTGGCGACTTCCAGCGGCTCATTGTCCATCGCGATCTTTTCCAGGGCGCGGGCCAGGCCTTCCGGATAACGGGTCAAAAGCGCCCCGTCCGCATCGGCCAAGAATTCCCGCTTGCGCGACACAGCGAACTGCATGATATAGGCGAAAATTGGTGCCAGAATTGACAATATCAAGGCTATGACCATGATGATCGCACCCAGCTGTCCGCTGTCCCGGTCGCTTCTTCTCCTGCTTCCGCCCCAAAATGTCCAGCGCCTGAACCAGTCTGCCAACAGCACCACGATTCCGACCATTACGGTAACCAAAGTTGCTATCAGAATATCCCTGTTGCCGATATGGGATAACTCATGGGCCAAAACGCCTTCCAGCTCGGATTTTTCCAGTTTTTGCAATAAGCCGGTAGTGACCGCAATGACGGCATGCTCAGGATCGCGTCCGGTGGCAAAAGCGTTGGGGGCGGTATCGTCAATGATATAGATCTTAGGCACCGGCAAACCCGCGGTGATGCATAAATTTTCGACCAGATGGTAGAGTTCCCGCGCCGAATCGTGGTCGACTTCATGGGCATCGCTCATGGCCAGCACCAGCTTATCCGAATACCAATAGCTGAAAAAGGACATGGCAATGCTGAAAATTACCGCGATGAATAAAATCGCCTGGTCGTCCATGGCAATGCTGAATATATAACCGACGATCATTATGAAAATGAAAAAACCCGTAAATAAAAACCAGGTTTTCCTTCTGTTTTCGTCCGAATGGGTATAAAGTGTGGCCATATTTTTTATATATTATTATAATTTATTATAAACATTACTTTTATCCGGCACAATACCTGCGCATAAGGATTATTAAGAAAGGAAGTTTGGACATGTTAACTTAAAAACCCATGGAATGTCCATGGGTTATTCGATATTTTAAGCCTTAGCATAACTTTTTTGCTGTTGAAAAAATCGTTTCTTTCAATCCATAAAACACTATCACAGTATGGCACTTCCTCAACAGCAGACGGAAGTCCCAGCGTACCTTGAAGCCTAGCATATCTTATTAAGCGCTATCGATAAGCACAATTCCCGTAATTGCTCAAAAACCCCGGTGAA
>CAZAFZ010000179.1:0-1890 GCA_964484745.1 uncultured Gammaproteobacteria bacterium
CCTGATAATTGAAATCCGGAGGATATTTATAATCCTTGCCGTAGCCCAGGCCTTGCATAAGCTTGGTCGGCGCATTCCTGATGTGCAGCGGAACCGGCAGGTTACCGTGTTCCCTGACGTCGCGGGCTGCCTTGCGGTATGCGGCATAGAGATCGTTCGATTTTTTGCATTTAGCCATGTACATTACCGCCTGGGCTAAAATTACATTGCATTCCGGCAAACCAATAAAATGGCAGGCCTGGTAAGCGGCAACCGCCTGTTCGAGCGCGCGGGAATTGGCAAGTCCGATATCCTCGGAAGCGAACCTGACCAGCCGGCGCGCCACATACAGCGGATCTTCGCCGGCTTCCAGCATGCGCGCTAGCCAATATAAGGCGGCGTCGGGATCCGAACCGCGCATGGATTTATGCAGCGCCGAAATGATATTATAATGCTCTTCTCCGCCCTTATCGTACAGCAGGTGAGATTTTTGGAACGCCTCCTTAATATGCTCAATGGTAATCCTCCTGGAAATAGCCGCGGCATATTCCAGGACATTCAGCGCGGCGCGGGCATCGCCGTTGCTCATCTCGGCCAGCGCGGTAACCACGTCCGGCTCGATTTTGATGTCCTTCTTTCCCAGGCCATTAGCCTTGTCGATTAATGCACGCCCGATAATTTTCGTAATTTCTTCTGCTGTAAGCTGCTTTAATACGAAAACCCGGCAGCGCGATAGCAAGGCTCCGCGCACTTCAAAGCTCGGATTTTCCGTAGTTGCGCCTATCAAAATAACCACGCCTCCCTCCACATGCGGCAGCAGCGCGTCCTGCTGGGCCTTATTCCAGCGATGGATTTCATCAATGAATAAAATCGTTTTGATGCCTTGTGCAATATTTTCCTCCGCTTTTTTGATCACTTCTTTCAAATCTTTTACCCCGCTGGTAACAGCCGAGAGCCGGATGAATTCCGATCTGGTCCTTTTGGCTATTATCGCGGCCAGGGTCGTCTTGCCGCTGCCGGGAGGCCCCCAAAGGATCATGGACGGAACATTATCCGCTTCAATGGCTTGGCGCAGCATCTTGCCCTGGCCGATTATCTCGTCCTGGCCGAGAAAATCATCTATTGTGTCCGGCCTCAACCTGTCTGCCAGCGGCGAATTTTTAATCGTATTCCCTTGCATGCCTAAATCTTAGCAAGCCACCCGCTAAAATGCAATTAAAAAGCGCCCTTTTAGCGGCGCGTTATTTTAACTATTTATATTTAAAGTAACTAGTCACCATCCTTGTTGAATTTTTAATTTTTAAATAATTTTTAAATTCTTAAATACATTTTATATTCATAAATCTTAAATCTTTATTCTAAAATCTATCCATTTTTTTCATATGATCTATAAATCAAATGGCGTTACGCGTTAGGCGTTATGCGTTACACGTTACGCGAAATAGACTTAGGACTATTAGACTATTTTGTCCCGTTTCCCCCGTATCTCCTCTCCCTCTTGTTATATTCGGCGATGATCAGGTCGATATCCCTCTCTTCGACATCCGGCCAATATTTGTTCATGAACATCAGCTCGCTGTAGGCCGACTGCCAAAGCAAAAAACCGGACAGCCTCTGCTCTCCCGATGTGCGTATAATCATATCCGGGTCAGGCAATTCGCCGTTATACAAATATTTCTTTAGCATGCCTTCATGGACTTGTTCTTCGGATATGTGCTGCTTGATCATTTTCTTGACGGCATCGATTATTTCCGCGCGTCCGCCGTAATTGATGCAGACATTCAAAGTCCCTTCCTTTTTATGCTTTGTCTTATCGGCCAGGTCAAGCAATTTTTCTCCCAGGTTGCCGGGCAATTCCCCGATCCGTCCGCTGACCACTATGCTGTATTTGTTGGACTCCATTTCTTTCAA
>CAZAFZ010000180.1:0-1740 GCA_964484745.1 uncultured Gammaproteobacteria bacterium
TCCCCTTTCATCTTTTCCAGCTGCTCTTTGGCGCTTGCACTGATTTTTATTCCTTCCAATTTTAGCCCTTTGAGCTTCAACTCTCCATTGCCCAGCAGTTTCACCGGCTGCACAATGTTGTCGATTATTCCCTTTTTAACCAGTAGCTTCAGGCTGACCCGCTCATTATCCTTGAAACTATTGTTTAAATCATTCAGGTTAAAAACTTGCGCCTTTCCTTTCAGCGATTTGAAGCCGCGCATTTTGGGAACCGCCCTTAATTGTTTCTTTACTCCTACCAATTTCAAATTGCTGACTCCGGACCTGGATTTCTGGCCCTTTAACCCGCGGGTACTATAAGTCCCATGACCCGAGGAATTTCCCCTGCCGATCCTTTTTCTTTTATGCCGGGAGCCTTTTTGCGGCTTTATATTGTCCATACTGATCATATAGTTATCGCTATTCTTCTTGGTCTTTTATTTCATCGTTTTTTTCGGCTGCTTTTGCCGATCTCGGTTTGCGGCCGGACTTTAAGCCGGCCAATCCTTCAATTACGCATTTAACGTTATTGATCTTGTTGTTTGTGCCCAATATTTTACTGGTAACATTCTTAATGCCTGCCAATTCAAGAATTACCCTGACTGCACCTCCGGCAATGACGCCTTTACCTCTTTTGGCCGGTTTCAAAATAACCTTGGCGGCTCCGAACTTGCAATATGCTTCATGCGGTATTGTATCATTGATAATCGGCACTGTTATCAGTTTTTTTCTGGCCTTATTCGCCGCTTTTGAAGCTGCGATGGTAACATCAGCGCCCTTGGCGATGCCGATGCCGACTTTGCCGTTTTTATTGCCCAAGGCGACGCATGCCCTGAATCTCATTCTTTTGCCGCCGGCCATCACCCTGGTAACCCTGGCGATATCGATAATGCGCTGGTCGAATTCATCGCTTTCAACTTCTTTCCTGCGGGTGCGCCTGATTTTTTTAATATCCCTGGATTTCCTCGGTTTCTGCATTTCCGCCGGCGCCTTAACTTCCTTTTCTCCGGCAGGATTATTGCCGCTTATATTCTCCTGGTTTTTATTCTTTTCTTCTTTGCCCATATGGTATCTCGGTAATTATTATTAAAACTCAAGGCCGGCGCTGCGGGCGCCCTCTGCTACGGATTTTATCCGGCCGTGGTATTTATATCCTCCCCTATCGAAAACGACTTGTTTGATGTTTGCCTTCAATGCTTTCTCGGCAATAAGCTTGCCTAATTCAAAATAGACATCCTGCTTATCCTTGGTTTTGGCTTGGGATCGCTTAATTTCGCCGATTTGCGCGCTGGCCAGCGTATTGCCCTTTAGGTCGTCGATCAATTGCAGGTTCATGCCGCGGCTGGAACGGAAAACGTTCAATCTGGGCCTATCGGCCGTACCCGAAATTTTTGCCCGGATCTTTTTATGCCTATATTCCCTTTTGTCTTTTTTAATTTTACTGATAGCTTCCATCTTATTTGATATATGAATTATTGCGATACTATGGGTAAATTTTTGAAATCGGCGTTAATCAGCGCTTAATTATTTTTTGGAACCCTTGGCAGCCGATTTGCCTGCTTTGCGCCTGACTATCTCATCGGCGTACTTGATCCCTTTGCCTTTATAAGGTTCGGGTTTCTTTATCCTTCTTATGCTTGCGGCTGTTTCGCCGACCAGCTGCTTGTCAATGCCGCTAATGGTAATGACATTCTTTTCAACTTGCGCGGAAATTCCTTCGGG
>CAZAFZ010000181.1:0-1731 GCA_964484745.1 uncultured Gammaproteobacteria bacterium
GTTCCCTTGAAGGGCGGGCGGTAAACAGCCAAGCCGTCGGAATTCAGCTTATTGACCAGCCGCATCAACGCTTCGCGCTTCGCTCCGATGGCGGATGCCAGCTCCACGGAATTGAACTCAAAACCCTTGTACAAGCTATCCGTGAATTTAGCGGACAGATTCTTTAAAATTTCCCCCGATACCTTCGAGCGCCCGGTAATCGACGCTTCAATTTTTTCCATAGCGGCTGTAAATTTTAGATAGCCTTGACCGCTTTTTTCCCTGGTCCTTCCGACCAAGCCGGCGCTTTCCAGGATTTTCAAGCTTGTCCCAACCGCCATGTCCGGAGCATCCAGGGACAAGGCTGATTTCAATTCTCCGTAAGTTACCAGGATTCTTTCGGCTTCATAGGATAATAAATGCTCATACAAATCCAGTATCGTTTCCGGCGCGGGATTATCGCCCTTGATGAAAAACTCCCTTAAATAACGGTCCCTGTGATTATAAAACAGCAGGCAGAAGCTGGGCTTGCCGTCGCGGCCGGCACGGCCGGCTTCCTGATAATACGCTTCCAGGGTTCCGGGCATATCATAATGGATCACGAAACGGATATCCTTTTTGTCAATCCCCAGCCCGAAGGCATTGGTCGCCACGATTATTTTCACTTTATCGCGCATGAAGCTGTCCTGGACCCATTTTCTGTCATCCGGCTGCATGCCGGCATGGTAGACCACTGCTGAAATATTTTTGGATAAAAGATAATCGGTAATTTCATCGGCCTTGGACCTGGTGCCGGTATAAATTATCCCCGAACCGTCAGGCATGGTTTCAACTGATTTCAGCAGATAGCCAAGCTTCTCGGATTCCTTGGCCCGGATTACCCCGAATTGCAGATTCGGCCGCGAGAATCCGGTGATTATTTCTTCGCGGCCATCCAGGCCAAGCTGCTTGACTATGTCCGCCCTGACTTCCGGAGTGGCGGTAGCGGTCAAAGCCATGATTGGCGGCCTATTGATTTTCAATACAGCTTCGCGCAATTTCAAATAGCTTGGGCGGAAATCATGGCCCCATTCGGAAATACAATGAGCTTCGTCAACGGCGAGCAAGCTGACTTTCAGCCCGGTTAAGGAATGTGTGAATTCTTGGTTATAAAAACGTTCCGGCGCGATATACAAAAGTTTTATATCCCCGAATTGTGCTTTTTCCATTCTCCTTTTGGATTCATCCGGAGCTATCGAACTATTGATGAAAGCAGCCGGTACGCCGACCTTTTCCAGTCCGTCGACCTGGTCTTTCATCAATGCGATCAGCGGTGAAATTACCAGGGTAACCCCATCCAGCACTAACGCCGGCAGCTGATAGCAAAGCGACTTTCCTCCTCCGGTCGGCATGATGACCAAGGAATCTTTGCCGGCCAACGCGCTGTCAATTGCTTTTTCCTGCCCTGGACGAAACGACGAAAAACCGTAATGCAGCCTTAACAGCTCAAGCGCTTGTATTTTTTTAATATTATTAGACATTTTTTAATTAATAACCATGGATTTCGGCATTGCTATTTATCTGCTGATAGCCATTGCAATGGATGTCCTTGGCATGGATAGATAATGCGCGCCTAAAAAACAAACATTTTAAAAAATGTATTGACAACCGACGTATTTTGATATAAACATAAATTACCTGTAAACGTTTACATGATTTTGTAAGTTGTTGTTTATTCATGCATTTATTTTAAAATGACACAAATATGAAAGA
>CAZAFZ010000182.1:0-1729 GCA_964484745.1 uncultured Gammaproteobacteria bacterium
AATCACGGAGCATTTCAGAGCTGTTGCCCAGGTCAAAGTCAAAAAGCGGCACCGGAGCGCTGGCGCTGAACCAAATCAAAGCCGCCGAGCCGAACCGGCCGCCGACATAGTTGATCATATCGCCCTGGATAACCGAGCCGTGCTTGTTCACGGTAATCGTGCTGGCGACGTGGTAAGTGCCCTGCGGGAGAGTATAGATATGGCCCTGAACAGTCCTTGAGATGGCCTCGCCAATCCCGCCCTGGCCGTTGGCGCCTACCCAATCGGAAAATTCCCCATTTCCGCCCGAAGAAAACCAGACGACATTGACCTCGGCCTGGGCAAAGTCAACCATTCCGGCTCCGTCGAAGATCCTGTAATTTCCCCCCTTAAGATTTCCCTTGATGGTCAAAGTGGCTCCCGCGCTGATATCAAAAATCCCGCCTTGCCGTACGTCCACGTTTACATTGGCGGGAATGGTCGTGTCGGAAGCGATGTTCCAGGTTCGTCCCGAAGCCACGATCAAATCGGCCTCTTTGTCGCCGATGGCCTCCAGGGCTGCGGCCAGAGAGTCGTAGGAGCCCGTCTGGGAGTAGGCAGGGGCAAGGCCGTATTTATCCAGAGTTATAGCGAGAGAAAACAAAATAAGCGAAATCAAAACCAGCTTCAAAAGCTTAAATCCTTTGATATTCTTTTTGCGCATGGGGTTTTTGTGGGTTCACATCAGAAGTAATTTAGTTATTTGAACACTAACTGCATTCACTTGATAATGGCACATATTATCAATAGGCATGCTTTATTTTGTTTATTCACATATCTTATATTATAACAAAAATTAGCATTTACGGCAAAAAAATAAATTATCCAGGACATAGCGAGTAACAAAAATATAGATGTTCGGGATAAAATTTAGGCCGATGGATTTATTTTAGGCTTGCCGGTCATGGAGCTTGCTGCTTTGAAGTAAATTTATCTTAATATTTTAACGGGCTAGCCGTTGCCAGGAATAATAAATTATTTAATATTAGCATATAATACATTATTGTCGTTGCTTTAAAATGCGGGATTTTTATTTTAACCGTTAAAAATGCCTGGAACAGGAAAGAATGGCTGATTTAATATTTCTTGGTATTAGCCGCGCAGATCGCGATAGCCAGGGCGTCGGCAGCGTCGTCGGGTTTTGGCAATCTATCCAAATTAAGCAGTATTTTAACCATTTTTTGCACCTGCATCTTTGATGCCGCGCCATAAGACGATACCGCCTGCTTGACCTGCAGGGGAGTGAATTCCGTGGTTAGAATATTATTCTGCATGGCAGTCAGCAAGATTACGCCCCGCGCCTGCCCGACGATCAGCGCCGTTTTGACGTTGTTGCAAAAAAACAACTGTTCAACCGCTACCAAATCGGGTTTATAGCGCTTGATTATCTTATCCAGCTCCCGGTTAATTTTTCCCAGTCTGTCCGGCATTTTTTCCTGAGCGCCGGTTTTGATCGAGCCGTAATCAATGCAGGCGAGCCCGCTGTTTTTTACGCTGCGAACAACCCCGTAGCCCGTGTCTGCGATGCCGGGGTCGATTCCGAGAATGACGGTTGTCTGTTTTTCTGCCATAATCTTGCTTTCATTTGCCGGCAAATAAAACGTTAATTTAAAAATTAAAATGAAAATATAAAATGTAAAGAAAATTTTGAATTTTGAATTGTAATTTTGATTTTTAATTTTTGCAGAGGACTGGCGATAAAAAAAAGTTG
>CAZAFZ010000183.1:0-1718 GCA_964484745.1 uncultured Gammaproteobacteria bacterium
CCAATATCGTAGGCCGGATGTTTATCTGTCGAATTTCACTTTCAGCCGCGCTGCCATCGCCCGTTGCGGCTCCATATGCTTTCGGACAACCGGCGGAAAATTTCGCTGCGCTTTTTTCCGCCGGCAGCAAAGAAGAATTCGCCGCTGAAGGCTGGGCCATGATCAAAACCAAAAAATTGCTGTCAGTGCGGTAATCATACACGATTTCCAGGCCATAGGCGGACAAATCGCCGTTTTTCAGCATGTTCGCCATCCGGGTATCTTCCAGCCAGCCCTGATACAAGCTTTTATTCTCAAAAAAATCCTCGGCGACCGCTTCATCGGCCTGGACAAAATCATAGCCTACGATTTTCAGCGTTGAACTTATCCCCCGGCTGGATGCTTTCCTCAATTCCCGGCTCTTCTGCAGGTCAGCCGCCCTGATGTAAGCTGCCTGATTTAACCGGGGATCCTCTGTCATGGCGGGCACTCGGCTGTCCAGCCGGTATAAATTGATCCTTTTAGCCAGCTCCTGTTTTTGGATCAGGTAAAAATCGGTGCTCAGCCAAGCGGTAAAGGGCATAGCCAGCATGGTTATGGCTAAAATCGACTTGGTGGCAATTGCCAATGCGGCATACAGGGCTATTCTTTTTGGATGCAGCGCGTGCGGACGGTAGCGGTTCTGCGCATGGGGCAGAAAAAACAGCCTGATCATATGGATCTTCCTTCCCAAACGGCTGGTTGGAGCTCGCTGCTGGAATAACAGGACTTTTTCCATTTCCTCGATTTTAACTTTAAAAATTCCGGCCTTGCGCCGCAACAATTTCCGGTTTTTTTCTATATCCGATTTTTTTATAAATTTATTGCCCATATATGTATTATAAAAGATTTTGATCTTTTTATAAAAGCGATGCCGGTTATATTAAAAAAGTCTTGTATTTCGCCTAAATTACGGATATAATTATTATAATAAACATAAGTAAAATTGCCTATGATAAAACTGAAAAGGGAGGGAGTCATCCTGCGCCCCACCCCCAACAAATTCGAATGCAAGTCCGTATTCAACCCCGCCACTATCCGTTCCGGCAAATATGTACACATGATTTACAGGGCAATCGACGACACTTTCCTATCCTGTCTCGGTTACGCAAAATTCAAGGGCCCGTTGGAAATTATCGAACGCTGGAAAAAGCCATTTCTCTACCCGAAATACAAATATGAAAAAAAAGGCATTGAAGACCCGCGCATCGTCAAGCTTGGCGGCATTTATTATATAGTGTATATTGCCCATGACGGGAAGAACGCCCTCCTGGCTTATCTTTACGGCGAAGACTTATTCAAGCTCAAGCGCGGCGGCATAATCAGCCCCCGCCTGTCCTATCGGAAAGTGGCCAAACTGCTCAAGCAAACATCCGCCAAGGATGAATATTTCATGTTTGAAGCTTTTTACCGGAATTACGGCGGCAAGGATATCATGGTTTGGGACAAGGACGGCTATTTTTTCCCGAATAAGATCAACGGCAACTACGCGCTGGTCCACAGAATCCTGCCCGATATCCAAATCGCATATGCCAAATCGCTTAAAGATTTCCAGAGCCGGGAATATTGGAGGGAGTATTTCAAGAATCTTTCCGAATATATCCTGCTTGAACCTGAGTATGGTTTTGAAATCAGGCATATCGGGGGAGGGGCGCCGCCCATCAAGACCGGCGCCGGCTGGCTGTTCATCTATCATGGCA
>CAZAFZ010000184.1:0-1683 GCA_964484745.1 uncultured Gammaproteobacteria bacterium
ACCGCAATCAGTAATTTACCATAAATACGAGTTCAACCGCAGCATCAAGATGGTTTATTACATGGAAAGGAACCGCTATCTGGCGGTTTTAAGTTTTTATAAACCGGCAACCCTGCTTTTAATTCTTCCCGCGCTGATCGTAATGGATCTCGGGATGCTGTTTTATTCGCTCGTGAACGGCTGGTTCAAGGCCAAGCTGGATGTCTATTTGTATTTCTTGAAATCAGCGACTTGGGATAAAATAAAAGCAGCGAGAAAGCAAGCTGAAAACATCAGGACAAAAGAGGACGGTGAAATAATCGGAGATTTTTCGGGCAAAGTATTATTTCAGGAGATAAATAATCCGGTCCTGCAGCACATAGCTAATCCGCTGCTTGATTTATACTGGCGCCTAATCAGGAAAATAGTCATGTGATTGCGAATTGGTTATATTATTCGTAAAAAGATCCCTCTATTTTTTAAAAATCGGGACGCTCGCTCGCACGTTCGCGCTTCTAATTTCTTAATTCTTTTATGGACATCAGCATAATAATCGTCAATTATAAAAGCAAGGACAAGGCGCTGAAGAGCATTCAGGCAGTCAGGGGTTCCGAAACAGGAGGCTTGGCAAATGAAATTATTTTGGTGGATAATGCGTCAGGCGGCGGGAATGCTGATGCGATCAGAACTGCCTTCCCTGATATGAAAATAATTGAGAGCGATAGAAATTTGGGAATGGGTGCCGGGAACAATCTCGGCATTAAAGCAGCCGCAGGCAAATATATTCTGGTACTCAATCCTGATACTTATTTGGAAAAGAATACCCTCAGGTCCCTGTATGCATATCTGGATGAAAATCCGGATGTTGGGATAGTCGGGCCGAAATTGTTTTATCCGGACGGTAAGCTGCAAGTTACTTGTTTCAGGTTTCCCAAACCATATACCTTTCTTTTGCGCCGGACATTCCTGGGATGCATATTCAAGCAGGCTCTGGATGATTATTTGATGGCGGATTATGACCGCCAGAGCGTCAAGGAGGTCGATTGGATCATGGGCTCCTGCTTTTTGTTGAGAAGGTCGGTGCTTGGAAAGATCGGAGGAGCGTTCGACGAGCGTTTTTGGATGTATTTTGAAGATACGGACCTTTGCAGAAGAGTGCAGAACGCCGGCTATAAAGTAGTTTATTATCCCCAAGCCAGCGCCGTACACGACCATGGACGCGGCAGCGCCAAGAATCCATGGTATATCGCGCCTTTTAAGGATCGGCTAGCCCGGGCCCATATTTTTTCTTGGGCAAAGTTTTTTTGGAAATGGGGGATGTTCAGTCCATAGCCCCAACTCGTAACTCATAACACATAACTCAAAACTCGCAACTTGTAACTTAAATAATTATAATCCGAATACCCCGAATGGAAGGAAAATCCGAATGCCCCGAATTAGTATCCGAATGCCCCGAATAATTTCCCCGAATTTACAAATCAGCAATGAATATTACAAATAAGAAAAGATGGAAAGAAGGAAAGATAATAGTTAGTTTCTAGTCGTAAGCCTGAAAGTCGGTTAGTCATATAAATGAATTTCGAATTTAGGATTTCTCCCGAATCGCAAAGCGAATTTTCGGGATCCCGTTTACCAATGAACAATAAACAACGGGAGAATCAAATTCGAATGACGGAATGTTTCAAAATTATATAATTCAAAAAT
>CAZAFZ010000185.1:0-1682 GCA_964484745.1 uncultured Gammaproteobacteria bacterium
TATTTGCCGCTGCCATAACCCGATAAAATATTTGTACCCTTGCCGTCTGCCGCCAAAGCCATGCCGGACGCAAAAGCTACATCTGCGGTTCCTTTCTTCAAAACATTGAAAGTTACGGTAAAAATCGTACCTGCCGTACCTTTATAAGCATCCGGTGCTCCTCCGGCAAAATTGATTTCTCCTTTAGTGTTGGAAAATGAGGGTTTTGTTGTCCACAGCTCGAAAATAGAATTCGTATACGACACTCCTGATACCAGGATCAGGCTCGGATCAAATTTGATCAGGCCTTCTGCCGCATTAACGCCGGCTCCCCCTCCGCTGTTTAAAACCACGTTAACATTGAACTTTTTGCCGATTTTATAGGTCCCTGTTTTGGGAGACAAAAACAAGGTCGCACCGGCGGCTTTGGCGCCGTTAATTCCGGAACTGAAAAAAGGCATTAAAAATAGGCACAGCAATATGTACGTGTAGGTTTTCTTCATGATTTGACGTTAATTCTTTTTTTGCCTACCCCCTCGATTTTCAAAAGCGGCAGCTTGATTGCCAAAACGCCTTTGTTAAGCCGGGCTTCAACGCCGTTGAAGTTGACTTCCTGGGGCAGGATAATCTGCCGGTAAAAAGCTCCCCACTGCAATTCTTGTTTTATTGAAGTAATATCTTCGTTCGATTTTTTTGATTTATCTTGAGGGTTCACTTCGGGCTTGAGGCGCTTGCCCTGAATGGTGATGATATCATTGTCTTCTTCGATGGCAATATCCAAATCTTCGATCTGTACGCCGGGAACCAAAGCGTAAATAATAAAATCCTCCCTGGTTTGCACGACGTCAACATCCAACTGAATAAAGCCAACCGGCTTTTTCTCTCTTCTGCCTTCTTTCTGGGTTGAATCATCCTTGCTTTCCTCGGCTTTTCCTTTAATTTTATCTAAAAACGAAGACATACAATTAGCTGCTATTTATAATTTTAAAGTTATGCTCATATTATACAATTTTTTGAAATTAAGAGCAAACATGGGTCAAATTACCAATTCCCAATATCTAATTCCTAAATCATTTCAATTTTTATTTAAAATATTATTAACAAAAATACGTCAATCCTATTATTTGTAAATTGGATATTGGAAATTAGGAATTATCATAATTACCCTGTCCAGCAATACATCATCAAACTGAAATCAACCAGGTTTACTTTGCCGTCAAGATTTATATCAGCCTCGGAATTCGAAGTATCCCAGTTATACAACAAAATGGAAAAGTCGATTAAATTAACTCTTTTATCCTTGTTTATATCAGCCCTCGAGCAAGTATCCAGTTCTCCGCCCGGAGCCTGGCCAACGCCAAAATTCAAGTTAGCGCTGAAATCGCTGTATCCATCGACTGTTTGATAAGTCCTGGCTCTGGCAAAATAGTTGCCGTTGACATCCAGCTCGCCGGTATCAAAAGCATAAGTCCATCTGCCGCCGTCATTGGCAGTTGTTTCTTTCTTGAGCAGATTTTTAACGTTATCGTTGAACCAAAGCTCAACTTTCATCAAGGGAATGGTAATGCCCGAAAGAATCAAGGTTCCACCCAAGTCAAAAGTATCGGCATTGGCCGAAATCGTCGGCGGAATAAAAATTTTCTGCACGGTATAAGTATTCTCCTTGACCCAGAAAGTTGTTGATTTGGTTACCGATTTCCTTC
>CAZAFZ010000186.1:0-1680 GCA_964484745.1 uncultured Gammaproteobacteria bacterium
ACGGCCGCATCCTGGTCTGCTCCGGCGGCGCCTGCGGCCCGGCCCTGGACGGAACCGTGGACGGAACCGCCGGCGACATGGGCGTGGAAGGGAAGGTCGTCGCCGGGGCGTTTGAGACCTATTGCCCTTTCGGATTCATTTATGTCCCGGGTAACGCAAAATACAGGACCTTGCCTGGATTTTGCCTGATGCAATACGAAGCGCGCCCGAATTTCACTAAAGCATCGGGTGGAGAGGCGCCCTGGACAAATGTCAGCTTAGCCGCAGCCAAATCGGCGTGCGCAGCGCTCGGCAATGGATACCATCTAGTCAACGATGAAGAATGGATGACAGTCGCGGACAATATAGCCAGCACGGATTTAACGCCGGTAAACGCCGGGCAGAACGGAATAAAGATCGGGCAAATTAACGCAAGCTTTTTCGTATTGAGCAATGGCAAGGAGATTTATGAGCTGGTGGGAGGAGTAAGCGAATGGACCGCCAAGACCGTTATTGAGCAGGGCGTTTCCTTGCCAAGATCCGCGGCCTGGCAAAGCTACGGATCGATCACCGATTACAAGGGATTGAATATCGCCCCACCATATTACCTGTATGAAAGCGAGGGGGTCGGCAAAATCCTGACAGGCGGAAATATCGGCCAATTAAGAGGTTTTGTGCGCGGCCAGGACGGTATATATTCGCTTGACCTTTCGCATAGTCCGGCAGAAGCGACGAGCACGATCGGATTCAGATGCGCGAAATAATCTGATTATATTATCAGCTGACATACCATGTTTAAACAAATCAAAAACACGTTTGCCGATCATAATTCCATTTGCCAGTTCCCCTCAAAATATTTCTTAAAACACCGGCATGTGATAAAATTATATAAGAATATTATTTTAGGCAAAGTATCGTTATTATAAGCTTAAATTATGCAAAAACAAGATAAAGGCCTTAAACGGGGCCAGCCGCCAGCACCGGGCAAAAAAAGGCCGTCAATAACGCTGATTATCGTCCTGTTCATTGGCATCTCGCTTATATTCGCTTCGGTTTTTTATATAATGAAGCGGAATTTGATAAATAATGGCACGACGGCATTGGGGCGTCCGATGATCGAGAAAAATACTTTATTCGGCGGCAAGCTTCCTCCTGCCGAAAGGGAACAGTTCAAGAATGATATTGATAAACCCCACAGCTGCCTTATTGATCCGGACAGGCTGGAATTGGAGGCAGGCGGCGCGGCAGACCTGAGGATAATACTGATCACGCCCGATCCGGATTATTCCTATCGGGTGGTGCTTGGCGATCTGCCGAACGGCGTATCCGGAAACTTGGTTGATGGGAACGGCCAGGCCTCAATCAAGCTTAGGGTTGGGGATGATCCGCAGATCGGATCATTCAGCTTGTCGGTGATTTATCAGATAATGGAAAAGGCAGGCTTCTTTGAACAAGGCAAGCTCAAAACGGCGATTTGCCAGTATAATTTGGTTATTAATAGGTAAAATAATAGTTTTAGTGCGGAGAATTTACTTTCGAAATGATATTTACGACAGGATATAGTTCAGGGAAACAATAAAATTAAAATGTAAAAATCAAAATGCAAAATGACAAATCAAAATTTAAAAATGAATTCAAAAAACGCCTTTACGGTTTCGTGCTTCGGCTGATTAAATTTATCGATAAGCTTCCCAAATCATC
>CAZAFZ010000187.1:0-1570 GCA_964484745.1 uncultured Gammaproteobacteria bacterium
TAGACATTCTCAAGTAAAACTGGATTCCCGCCTGCGCGGGAATGACAGATCGGAAAACAATGTATAGTTTTTCTCAAGTCTCAATTTGGAACGTTTGGAATATTTAATTCCATGGGCTAAGCGGCTAACCGCTAATTGCGCCGCATATTTTAAAAATTTCTCAATTTCGCCCCGAATTTCTCCTCCAGCTTTTTCACCAGGCCTGCCTGTACGCCATCGACTTCATCGGAAGTCATGGTTTTGTCTGCCTGATAAATTATGTGGAAAGCCAGGCTCTTATTCTTAGGGCCCAGCTTCGGCCCTTCGTATACGTCGAAAAGTTCGGCCTGCTTGATCAATTTCGAATGCTTTCTGATTTCCTCGATAATATCGCCGTATAATATTTTTTTATCGACGACAAAAGCCAAATCGCGGACGGCCGGCGGATATTTTTCGAATTCAACCGCTTTAACAGCGACCTTCTCGGCTAGCGAAAATATTTCACCGAATGAAATTTCCGCTATCACGGTTTTCTTTTTTAATCCGAGATTCTTCGCTGTTTTATTGTCGAGCAATGCGATCCTGCCGATTTCCTTTTTGCCGGCCGCGATAACCGCATGCGCCGAAATGTCCGACCAGGGCTGGGGATCCTCGGATTCACGATACAATAGTCCGACTTTTAACTGTTCCCCCAGATAGTCGATTATTCCTTTAAGCGCGGCCATCAGCTTAAAGCCGGTCTCGTCGCCGGAAAGCAATATCCCGATCCGCTCCTCCTGATAGGGCAGAAAATCCTGCTGGCTGTTATCGACCGGATAAGGCCCGGGGGTCGGATGGAAAGTGCTTCCGATTTCAAAAATTTTGATCTGCTTATTTCTGGCTTGGTTTTTTAAGGCGCTTAACAGCAGATTGGGGGCCAGGTTTTGGCGTAAAAGCGTAAGCTGGCTCGAGATCGGGTTCAGCAGCCTGATATGCCGTCCGGCATCAATGCCTATTTTTGCAAGCTGATTCTCGTCGACGAATGAATAGTTGCTGACTTCCGTCAGCGAACAGCCCAGGCTTAAAATGTCTTTAATTCTCCTTTTCAGCATTATTTCCCTGTTGACCGCCGGTTTTTCCATCGCAATCATCGGCATTCTTCTTTTAATGTTGTCATACCCGTATATCCTGGCAACTTCCTCGACAATATCTTCCTTGAGGTTGATATCGCCCATCGACCTCCAGGACGGTACTGTTATTTTCAGCTCCGCATCGTTTTTTTCCACTCCGAAACCGAGCCTTTTGAGGGTCTTTTCGATCTTCCTTTCTTCTATTCTCATTCCGATCGATTTATAAAGGCAGTCAAAGTTCGTTTTTATGGTTTTCGGCGCCTGTTTCCCCGCCCGGGCATCGACAACCTGGCTGACGATCTTGGCCTGCGGGCAATTTTCACGGATCAGCGCGATTACCCTGGCTAAGGCAACCTGGCACAGTTCCGGATCAAGCGACTTTTCGTAGCGGTTCGATGCTTCCGACCTTATCTCATGGGCTTGGGAAGTTTTTCTGATGCTGATAAAATTAGATTTGTATACTTAGAATATTCATCTAAAGT
>CAZAFZ010000188.1:0-1552 GCA_964484745.1 uncultured Gammaproteobacteria bacterium
ATGCAGCTGAAAATTATGCCGGCTGCCATTAAAAATCTGGCTAACCGCGACACGCGCGTAGTGGTTAATGATAATGTGTTAAAATTGCATGTGGCTGATCGAAGGGAAGCGATACGGGAGGAGTACAGTTCAAAATTAATAAACTTAATCGGATGAAATATTCATGCCAGCAACGGCATATAAATTTTCAATTTCTAATTTCCAAAAAATCTTTGATTAGCTGCCTTTTTATGAATTGAAAAATTAATTCGTTGTCCAGAAATGAGATTTTTTTTGAAATATTCGCAAATGGAGATCGGAACAAAAGCTCAAACTCCGAAGATTGAAAGAGCAATGGCATACCTATTGTATATCATCGCATTTTTGCTGCCGCTGCAGACGCGACTGATCATTAAGCCCGGTGAGTTGAACGGCGGGTACTTTGAGTATGGAACATACAGTCTATACCTTTCTGATTTATTGCTTCTATCTTTGTTTTTACTATTTTTGTCCGCTTACTTTCAAAAATCGATTAATTCAAAATTATGGAAAAATAATATTAATTTCGGCAGAACTTTTTCGATTATTATTTTTTCAGTAATATTATTTTTGTGCTCAGCCTTGCTATCGATTTTTTTTGCAGTTGATAAATTATTGGCTGTTTATGCGTTTATCAGGCTTTTGGAAGGTTGCGGACTGTTATCGGTAATTATTTACGGCAATTACGGCCGATTTAAGCTGATATCGGCATTTGTTGCCGGAGCAGTGATGCAATCGGTTATCGCAATCTGGCAATTTTTAGGCCAGTTCGGTTATGCGTCCAAATGGCTGGGCATGGCCCTGCATGACCCATCGGTTTTAGGCACAGCGGTTGTCGAAAGCTGGGCAGGCAGGCTGCTGCGAGCTTATGGGACGTTGGACCATCCGAATATGCTGGGGGCAACATTAGCCGCTGCATTGTTATTAATTATTTTTACGCATATAAACTATCCAGTTTTTTTTGGCGAAAAATTTTTTATTTCCAATTTCCAATTTCCAATAAAATATGCATTTCTCACCGCTTACTTCTTGCTGCTCACCGCCCTCTTCTTCACTTTCTCCCGCAGTGCCTGGCTGGCTTTATTCGCGGGCTTGTTTGCTTGCCTGCCGGTTTCGTTTAACCGCATCCGCCGATTGCCGGCAAAGCAGGTTTTGTTTTTATGCGCATCCGGCGTATTTGTATTGGCAGTGCTGGCTTTTTATTTCCGCTTAGAATTAACTGCCAGAGTTGAAGGCCTTGGCCGGCTTGAAGAGAAATCGATCGAAGAAAGGCTTGACTTGAACAGCCGGGCCTTGGAATTGATCAAGTCTAATTTATGGACAGGCGTCGGTATCGGGAATTTCGCCTTAGCCGTGCACGATGAACTGCAGAATGACCAGCCGCCATATTATTATCAGCCTGTCCATAACGCATTCTTGTTGATTTTTGCCGAGCAGGGGTTGTTGGGCATAATGGCTATGGCTATGCTGATTATTGTAATTTTTTCTGCATTTATAAGCGAAACAGCTAATTTTTTGTGGATAACAGAAAATG
>CAZAFZ010000189.1:0-1539 GCA_964484745.1 uncultured Gammaproteobacteria bacterium
GCTAGCCTTTTTTTCGCGATCTTTTTCAATTCTTCGTTGAATTCTTTGATGGCTGATTCTATTTTCGGATCAAAATTCTTATTAATGCCTTTATTCCTGACTGTTATGCTGGCTTCCAGCAAAGTATCGAATGTGCCGGCATCCAACCACTCGCCGGAGAGCTTCTGGACCTCAAGTTCGCCCATTTCAAGATATTTGGCGCTGCAATGAGTCACCTCGATTTCACCCCTGTCGGATGGCTCGAGATTTTTAGCCATATCCACAACCCTGTTATCGAAAATATACATGCCCGTCTGGGCCCAATTGCTTTTCGGCTCAAGCGGCTTTTCTTCAACCGACAATACTTTGCCGTATTCATCGAACTCGATTATCCCGTAGCGGTGCGGATCGGTAACTTCTTTGGCGAACAGCATTCCCCCCGATTTGAAATTCCTGATCGCCAGCGAAAAATCATCTTCGAATATGTTGTCGCCGAGGATCATCGCGACGCTGTCATTATCCAAAAAATCCTCGCCCATAATGAAAGCGTCGGCCAGGCCGCGCGGCAATTTTTGGACCTTGAATTCGATGCGGACGTCATGCTTATCGAAGATCGATCCCAGCAGGTTCAGGAATTGTCCCGAATGCTCGGGCGCTACGATGATCATTATTTCCTTGATTCCGCCCTTGACCAATGTATTCAGCGGATAAAAAATCATCTGCCGGTCGTAAACCGGTAGCAGCTGCTTCGATGTTGTTGCAGTTAACGGGAATAATCTGGTGGCAGTGCCTCCAGCAAGAATTATGCCTTTCATATGGCTAAAATAAAAGATGCAAAGAAGAAAAGATATAAAAAATCGATTTATTTGTATCTTTCAATCTTTCAATCTTTGAATTTTAATTATTTAAGTAATCCTTTAATGCTTCTTTATAATCCCTTAATGGTTCGAATTTGGTATTTAACAATACGGAATATTTCGGCCTTTTGGCCGGACGCGGAAATTCTTCGCTTCTTACCGGCACTACTCGAATCGTATCATTGCCGGCAATCCGGAAAAGCTCCAAAGCGGCCCCATACCATGTGCACGGTCCGCCGTTTGTCAAATGGTAGATGCCGCATCCTTTGCCGCTTTCAGCCAGTTTTTTCGTGGCCAGCGCCAAGTCGGAGGTATAGGTAAAGCAGCTTATCTCCTCGTCGACCAATTTCAATTCATCCCGTTCCTTGCTCAAACCGAGCATTATGTCGAAAAAGCTCGGCTTAGCGGCTTCGCTTGGACCCTTCGGCCCGAACAATTTGGAAGTCCTGATCAGATACCATTTCAGCCCCTTGCCGCTCTGCTTGATCAACTCCTGCTCGCCCTTCAGCTTCGATCGGCCGTAATTGTTGATCGGATCAGGCTCGTCGCCTTCCCGGTAACCCTGCGGATTGTCGCCGGCGAATACGTAATCGCTTGAATAATGGATTATCAATGCTTTGACTTTCAGCGCTGCTTTGGTGATTCCGGCTACCGCCGCGCCGTTCAATTTTTTGGCTAATGCAAACTCCTTTTCGTCTTCCTC